>CACYEN010000016.1 GCA_902773435.1 uncultured Lachnospiraceae bacterium
GATGATCGGCGCGAACGGAGCGGGTAAGACCACGACGATGCACACGATATCGGGTCTTCTGAGATCGCGCGGCGGTTCCATCACCTATGACGGGAAGCTGATCTCAAGGATGGATGCGTACAAGATCGTGACGCTGGGCCTCGCCCAGTGTCCGGAAGGAAGACGTGTGTTTTCGGGACTTACGGTTCACGAGAATCTGGAGCTTGGCGCATATTCCAGAAAGGATTCGAAGGCGGCGGTGCAGGAGGACTTTGAAATGGTCTTCGACATGCTGCCAAGGCTCAGGGAGCGCAGGAACCAGCTGGCCGGAACGCTTTCGGGCGGCGAGCAGCAGATGCTGGCGATGGGCAGGGCCCTGATGTCGAGGCCGAAGATGCTTCTTCTGGACGAGCCCTCGATGGGTCTGAGCCCGCTGCTTGTGAAGGAGATTTTCCGGACGATCGTGCGCGTGAATGAGAGTGGGGTCACGGTGCTCCTTGTGGAGCAGAATGCGAAGATGGCGCTGAATATCGCGAACCGGGGATATGTCATCGAGACGGGAAACATTACGATGGAAGGGAAGGCTTCTGACCTGGCTGATGACCCGAAGGTGAAGCAGGCTTATCTGGGCGGAGCGGCGTAGGTTTTGCAGGATTAAATAAAAATGAACGGTATGGCCGGGATGATCGGATGATCGGCTGTACCGTTTTTTGCGTAGGAGGCGGCTTCGGGAGGGTTCCCCATCGCGGTTTGTTACGGTGCGGCTTCGGGTGGGTTCCCCATCGCTCTCACAGCCCGCTTCGCCGGGCTAACTGCCAACTTCGACCAGGCGTCCGGGATATTCAGCGAACGATTTCTTCATATCCCGGACGCCAGGTCTGCGTAGGCAGTGGATCCCGTCTCGCTCCTGCTGATGTTCGCGATTGGGGAACCCCTCCCTCAGCCGTAGCGAAAGCCAGAGAGGGAAGCCTCCCTCAGCCGTAGTGAGAGATTGCGAGGGTACTCTTCTGTCAGCCGCGGCGAAAGCCAGAGTGGGAACCCTCCCGCATTAACTTTCGGTTATGTGCGCTTGACTGTGGTGTGGTACTTCTCCTCGCAGTAGGTGCAGCGGTAGATTTCGTTTTCTTCATCTGCGAGATAGAAGACGTGGTCGAGGCCCTGCTCGATCGAGGTGATGCAGCGGGGGTTCTTGCAGTGGATGACGTTGATCAGTTTGCGGGGAAGGCGGAGCTTGCGCTTTTCCACAATCTGAGCGTCCCGGATGATGTTCACGGTGATGTTGTGGTCGATGAACCCGAGTGCGTCGAGATTGAGGAGCTCCAGGGGCGCTTCGACTTTGATGATGTCTTTCTGCCCCATTTTGCTGGAGCGTGCGTGCATGATCATGGCAACCTGGCAGTCAAGCTTGTCCAGCTTCAGTCTTTTGTAGATGTCCATGGCTTTTCCTGCCGGGATGTGATCAAGAACGACACCCTCGTGCAGTCCGCCGATGTTGAGCATGTGTTCTCCGGTCATATTGTCACCTCCAGCAATGTCATGATCAGTGCCATCCGGATATAGACGCCGTACTGTGCCTGACGGAAATAGCATGCGCGAGGGTCGCTGTCCACGTCTACCGAGATTTCATTGACCCTCGGGAGCGGGTGGAGTACGGTGCAGTCCGGCCGCGCGAGTTTCATCTTTTCAGAATCCAGGATGTAGAAATCTTTCATGCGGACGTAGTCCTCTTCATTGAAGAAGCGTTCTCTCTGGACTCTTGTCATGTACAGTACATCCAGCCTGGGCATCGCGTCTTCAAGGCGGATGACTTCTTCGAAGGGGATGTTGTTCTTTTTCAGGACATCCTCCCTCACATAGTCGGGTATCCGGAGTTCTTCCGGCGAGATGAGGATGAACCGGATTCCGGGGTAGCGTACCAGCGAGGAGATCAGGGAGTGGACGGTTCGTCCGAACTTCAGGTCCCCGCACAGTCCGATGGTCAGGTCCCCGAGATGACCTTTGATCTGGCGGATCGTGGTCAGGTCGGTCAGGGTCTGGGTCGGATGCTGATGTCC
>CACYEN010000017.1 GCA_902773435.1 uncultured Lachnospiraceae bacterium
AATTGGCGAGGTCGTCCAGCGACACGCCGAATATGCCCGCCAGCAGCCTGCATTTATCGAGATCCGGAATTGTGTCGCCCGATTCCCACTTGGCGACGGACTGCCTTGTGACGCCGACCTTCTCGGCGACGTCCTCCTGCGTCATCTGCTTTAATCTGCGCAGCTGGACCAGATTATCCCTGAACATCTTTATTCTCCTTCCTGATTCCGAGCACCGCCCAGCGGAAGAACGGAATCCTCGAGATGACCTCGTACAGAACGAAGCCCAGCAGGAATCCTGCCAACAGGCTGATCATATAGCAAACCGGCGCGGGCAGCAATCCGGGTTTCGCGATGAAGAGCGCGACGGACGAAATTCCCAGATAGTGGAAGACATAGAGCCCGAAGCTCTTCTTTGACATCCACGATGTAAACCCGTTGCTAAAATCACCGAACCTTGCCATCCCGGCAAGCATGGCGAGCGAACCGAAATAGGCGCACGCCGCGTACAGAGGCTCCCTGTTGACCGGCTTGTCAGCGTAGTTGAGGCCGTGGCCGACAAAGAAATAACGGATTGTAAATATCACACAGAGCGCGGCACCGGCGGCGATAAAGGGGATTGCGTACCTCTTCAGCTTCTCCATGACTTCGTCATTCGAGAAGACGTAGTATCCGAGCATGAAGAAGACAAAATAGAACGCGATCCTGTACACCGATATGATCGGCGTGTTGAGGACCTGTCCCGCCCCGAGAACCGGGAAAAAGAACAGCAGGATCAGCCAGAGCGGGGTCTTTGCGCCGAAGCTTAAGAGACGCCTGCCCTCAATCCTCCTCACGAGGACAAGGATCATGCTGTATAGCCACAGAAGATGCATGAACCAGAGCACGCCGCTCCCGGAGGCGACCATGATCAGGAAGATCACGGGTCCCGGAACTCCCTCCGCCCTGAGGCCCTCGAACCCTCCGCCGATCGACATGGACACATATCCCTGGATGAACTGAAACGCGAAGAGGCCGATGGTGGAGGGGACAAGGAGCTTTCCGGTCCTGCTCCTTACGTAGTCCCTGTCAGTATGTCCCGCAAGGTAAAGCCTGGAGCTGATTCCGGCGATCAGGAAAAGAACCGGCATGAACCAGGGATAGACCAGATACATGAACGCGTCGTAGTACTGCACGGAGAGGCCGGTGATCTTTCCGAGCCCGCCAAGGATCCCCTCGGCGTTGTACATGTAGAAGACGTGGTAGATCACAACCAGGACGACGGTAATCCATCTGATGTTGTCAATGTAGTGTTTTCTCATACATATCCCCTCTTTGCAACTATTGTTGACAGAAGTGTAACGGCGGGGACAGCGGGCGTCAACCAACCGGACTTTACATTTCGGGCATTTTTTTGTTCTCTCGGGTTGCGTATCCGGGAGCCGGGGCCGGCCCTGGCCGTCTTTTCGCTGAACCCTTTCGCTCGTTCGGGAGGGAGATGTCTGCCGTGGATGCTGTGTCTGTCCGCGGGCTGACGGAGAAAAGATGCGAAAGACGGAACTGCCCTTGACACGGGGAAATTCCCTTTGTAAAAAATAAGAAATGAAATACAGAAAGGGAGGCGGGTGACCGGGGAATGAAAGAGAACCAGATACTGAAACGATACGGAACGGATTTCAAAGAGATGACGAAGAAACTCCTCATCGCGGCAGACCTGGAGGGGCGGATCCGGGAGCGCTGCGCGAAGGACAGAACGCCGGATGCTGCGGACTGCGCGTCCGTCCGGATCGGGATCAAGCCGAACCTGGTCGTGGCGTCTCCCGCGCAGTTCGGGGCGACGACACACCCGGAGGTCGTCGCGGGTATCATCGAATACCTGCGGGAGCGCCATTTTCAAAACATGGTGATCGCGGAGGGATCCTGGGTGGGGGACCGCACGTCGGAGGCGTATGAGTACTGCGGGTACCGCGAGCTGTCGGAGCGGTACGGAGTGCCGTTTACGGACACGCAGAAAGAGCGCTCGCACACCGTGGACTGCGGAGGGATGGAGCTGCGCGTGACGGATGTGACGGACCGGGTTGACTTCTGGATCAACGTGCCGGTGCTGAAGGGGCACTGCCAGACAAAGATGACCTGCGCCCTGAAGAACCTGAAAGGGCTGCTGCCGAATCCCGAGAAGTCGCGGTTTCACAGGATGGGGCTGCACAAGCCGATCGCGTACCTGCAGAGAGCTATCCGGCAGGACTTCATCGTGGTCGACCACATATGCGGGGATTTCGACTTCGAGGAGGGCGGCAACCCGGTCGTGAGGAACTGCGTCATGGCGGCGCTGGATCCAGTGCTCGTGGACAGCTACGCCTGCTACCTGCTGGGGCTTGCACCGGAAGAGGTGCAGTACGTGAAGCTTGCGGAGGCGCTCGGCATCGGAAGCACGGATCTTTCGGCGGCGGAGATACTGGCACTGAGGGACAGCGAGACCGGCGGAGAGTGTGAACTTGTGAGAGAGGAGCTCAGGCAGCCGGGGGATAGCGGCGATCAGCCGCGGAGGCGGAAGGTGCTGGATGTCTCTTACGCGGTCGAGGACGCGGAGTCCTGCAGCGCCTGCTACGGCAGCCTCGTCGGGGCGCTGGTTCGGCTCAGGGAGGAAGGGCTTCTCTCGCGGCTGGACTGTCAGATCGGGATCGGACAGGGCTGGCAGGGAAGGACCGGAAAGCTCGGGGTCGGCAGGTGCACGAAGGCGTTCGAGACGTGTATTATGGGATGCCCGCCGGAGGAGGAGACTATCTACAGGGAACTGAAGGCGTATCTGGAGAAATCCTGACTGCGAGGCGCGGCCGGCCGATACCGCCGGGGCGAAATGATACGAAGCCGCTCAAAATCCCCTCAAAAAATTAGCAACAATTGCATACTAATAAGCAATTATTTAATTGCGTAATTATTGCTAAAAATGTATGATTGAACCAGCTGTAATCGTGTCATTTTTACCATTTAAACCGTATTTTCATCACAAAGAGGAGGGAAATAAGATGAAAAAAGCTCTGGCGGCCGTACTGGCATTGACCATGGTAGTCAATCCGATACTTCCAATTGCTGCTATGGCAGACGAAGCACCGGAACCGATCACGCTCACCGTGTTCCGCGGCGACCCCGGTGACCAGCCGGCTGACGACAACAAGGTTTACCAGAAGATCAAGGACGAGTTCGGAATCGATTTCGAGATCGAGTTCCTTGCGGGCGACCTCGATGAGAAGCTCGGCATGATGATTGCCGGCGAAGATTATCCGGACCTGTTTGACGGCGGCAACAGCGCTGACCTTCTTATCCAGAACGGCGCCCTGATCAACCTGCTCGACTATGTCAGCCCCGAGAAGACCCCGCGTCTGTGGGCGCACATCGAGCCGCAGAAGGCGCGTATCATCGAGAAGGATGAGGACGGCAACGACGTCATGTACATCATCCCCAACTACGGCCTTGCCGATGGCGAGCAGATCGTCAACAGGGTTAACGGCCCGGCGTTCTTCATCCAGAAGCAGGTCCTTGAGTGGGGCGGCTATCCGGAGATCCATACCCTGAATGAGTACTTCGATCTTCTGGATGCCTTCATCGCCGAGAATCCGACCGACGAGAACGGCACACCGTATGTCGGCTTCGATATCCTGTGCGAGGACTGGAGACATTTCTGCCTGATCAACCCGGTTCAGCACCTGATGGGCCGCCCGAACGACGGCGAGGTCCTGGTCGATATCAATTCCGATGATTTCTACACAGAGACCTTCATCGACAAGCCGTACGCGAAGCCGTATTACAAGAAGCTGAACGAGGAGTTCCACAAGGGCCT
>CACYEN010000018.1 GCA_902773435.1 uncultured Lachnospiraceae bacterium
AATCAGAGTTCCGGATTCAGAGATCCAGCTTCGGAATCGACGCGAACCCCTTCTCGAGATCCTCATCCGACGGGATGTAGTCCGTCATGGTTCCGTTGTTGAACGCCTCGTAGGCGGTCAGGTCGAAGTAGCCGGTTCCGGTGAGGCCGAAGATGATCGTCTTCTCCTCGCCGGTCTCCTTACATTTCAGGGCCTCATCGATCGCCGCGCGGATCGCGTGGCTCGACTCCGGCGCCGGAAGGATGCCTTCCACTCTCGCGAACTTCTCCGCCGCCTCGAAGACCGCCGTCTGCTCGACTGAGCGGGCTTCCATGTAACCGTCGGCGTAGAGCTGTGAGAGGATCGGGCTCATGCCGTGGTAGCGGAGGCCGCCGGCATGGTTCGCGGACGGGATGAAGTCGTGGCCGAGCGTGTACATCTTTGCCATCGGGCAGACCTTGCCGGTGTCGGCGAAGTCATAGACATACCTGCCGCGCGTGAAGCTTGGGCAGGAGGCCGGCTCGATCGCGATGATCTGATAGTCCGCCTCGCCGCGGAGCTTCTCACCCATGAACGGGGAGATCAGGCCGCCGAGGTTGGAACCGCCGCCCGCGCAGCCGATGATGATGTCCGGCTTGATGCCGAACTTCTCGCAGGCCGCTTTCGTCTCGAGTCCGATGATCGACTGGTGCAGCAGCACCTGGTTGAGGACACTTCCGAGTTCGTAGCGGTAGCCCGGCGTCGAGACTGCGGCTTCGACCGCCTCGGAAATCGCGCAGCCGAGGGATCCGGTCGTCCCGGGATGCTCCGCGTTGATCTTCCTGCCGATCTCCGTGTCCATGGACGGGGACGGCGTCACGTTCGCGCCGTAAGTCCTCATGACCTCGCGGCGGAACGGCTTCTGCTCGTAGGAGACCTTGACCATGTAAACCTTGCAGTCAAGTCCGAAATAGGAACACGCCATCGAGAGCGCCGTGCCCCACTGGCCGGCCCCGGTCTCGGTCGTCACGCCCTTGAGCCCCTGCTTCTTTGCGTAGTAGGCCTGCGCGATCGCGGAGTTGAGCTTGTGGCTCCCGGAGGTGTTGTTTCCCTCAAATTTATAGAAAATGTGTGCCGGCGTATCCAGCATCTTCTCAAGGAAGACCGCGTGCGTCAGCGGCGACGGGCGGTACATCTTGTAGAAATTAAGGACTTCGTCCGGGATCGGGACATACTTCGTGTCATTGTCAAGTTCCTGGCGGATCAGCTCGTCACAGAAGATCGGCTGCATATCCTCGAACTTCAGCGGCTGAAGTGTTCCCGGATGAATCAGCGGCGCGGGTTTGTTCTTCATGTCAGAGCGGACGTTGTACCACGCGGTGGGGATCTCATTCTCGTCGAGATACATCTTGTAGGGGATGTTGTCGTACTTGCTCATAACCGGCTCCTTTCTCTTAAGGCGGGACGGCACCTTCTTCCGGCCGTCCGTCAAAAGTCCGACAGAACGGGCGGCGCTGAAGCGCTTTCGTTCTGTCCGGGACGGGATTTTCCAAAATTAAAAACGCCCCGTCCCTCTGCAGCTGCTGTAGGGACAAGAGCGTGAATCTCCTGCGGTGCCACCCTGCTTGACGCTTGCGCGCCCACTTTTTGTGAAGCATCAACCTCAAAAGCCCATTCCCGAAACATTGCCTGCCGCCGTCCCACTGTCAGCGGCTCCCTTGAAGACAAGAGGCATCGGTACTCTTCTTTCTCAACGGTTTTAGTAATCCTATCATGCGAAAAATGCCTTTGCAAGATTTATCACCCCTCCTCCATCATATTGAGCATGTGCTCGACTGCTTCCGGATTATTATGTCGCCTGAGACAAAGACACGCAATTTCCGCATCAGAAAACGGGTATCGCGCGGGGAGCGCGGATGCCGCGGAAGGGGACCGGCGCCCCGCAGGGAGACAAATCCATGAACGATAACATATTTGAACCCGGCGCATCGAAATCGAACAGCGGGGGACACGGAAAGAAGATTCTCTTCATCGTCCTCGCCGCCATCGTGGAGGACTGCGGCTACACGTCGGTGTGGGACATATTCAGCGATGAGCTCGGCTATATTTTCAACCTGCCCTCGTTCCCGATCCTGAACCTGGCGAGCTTCTTCTCCTCTCTCCGGGCCGGATACAGCTTCACGGAGGCCTCCGCCCTGAAGCAGGTCGCCGCTGCCACCGTGCCGATTCTTTTTATCCACGGTTCCGAGGACAATTTCGTTCAGACGGAGATGATCTACAGGGTCTATGAAGCCTGCTCCTCGGAGAAGGAGATGCTCGTCGTCGACGGCGCGGGGCACGGCAATTCCTACCTGAAGGATCCCGTGATCTATTTCGACACGGTCTACTCGTTCATACAGAAGCACATCTGACGGCCGCCGCGCACCGAAAAAAACAGGCATGCCGTGAGATATACGGCATACCGTGAAATACAGGGCGCTCTCTGAAATATACGATGTGCCTCAAATTAACGGGCATGCCGCGCGGCGCGCGGCATGCCCTGTAAAATTCGAAATTCGCTTTATTGCCTCATTCATCCGAAATACGCTGCATCACCTCACTCCGGAATATCCTCCAGCCAGCACTGGTCCGGGGTGAGTTTCATTTTAAATACCCTTCCCAGGTTTCTCCTGTCCTTCGCCTGGTGATACCGGAAGACCATCTCGTCCCCGATCGGGCCGATGATCTCGATCTTTCCGGTCACGTGGGACATCGCGTAGCGGAAGCACTTCGCCTGGCCGCTGCACTTCGCTTTCGCGGCCTCCGCGATCTCGACGCCCCGGGCGATCGGGACCTGGAACAGCGTCACGACGCCGCGGGCCGGCCGGCACTGGAAGAGATAGTAGGGCGTGACGCCGAAGCTGATGAGGCCGTTCATGAGCTCGGCGAGCACGTCGGGGTCGTCGTTGACCCCCTTGAGAAGGACGGTCTGGTTCCTCACGATGATCCCGGCGGAGATGAGGGCGCGCACAGCCCGCTTCGACTCCTCCGTCATTTCCCTCGGGTGGTCGTAGTGCGTGACGACAATCAGCTGCTTTTTCCTGTTATAGGCAGAGAGAATCTCAAGGAGCTCCGGATCTCCGTAAATGCGCTCCGGCAGCACGACCGGAGTCCGCGTCCCGAGCCGGATGTAGTCGAGCGTCTGAATATCCGCGAGGTTGTCGAGGTACTGGCGGATGATCTCATTTTCGTTGACAAGGAAATCCCCGCCCGAGAGCAGGACGTTTCGAACCTCCGCGTGTTCCGTCACGTAGCTGCGGACCTGTTCAATCTGGCCGTTGATCTCCTCCGAGGTGTACCCGACCATGCGTTTGCGGAAGCAGTGCCGGCAGTACATGGAGCACTGGTTGGTCGTCAGGACCAGCAGGGTTTCCGAGTACTTGTGCTGCATTCCCGTCGAGACCGTGTTGCTCTGCTCCCCGCTCGTATCCTCGGTCCCCTCCCCTGAGTACTCCGCGGCGGAGGGGATGCTGAGCTTCCTGATCGGGTCGTCCGGGTCGCTCCAGTCAATCAGGCTGAGATAATAGGGCGTCACGCACATCGGGTAGCGGACCGCCACCTCCCTGATCACGCTGAGCTCCTCTTCACTGATGCCTGCCCTCTTTCCGAGCGTATCAGCGTCTCTGATGCAGGTTCCGAGAAGTTCACTTAATTTGCTCATTATCCACCTCTCCTTCCCCGGAGAATGCCGCGTTTTACGGCCGCCGTCTCCGTTGGTTTTCCTCAGAATTCCACGTAGAGTTCCATGAAGACTTCCGCGTAGATTTCCGCGTACATTCCACGTAGATTTCGCGTTTTGCGAGTTTTGCGCGCAGACCCTATAAGCGGTCGCTGCAGTTTACGGCAGTTTTTCCCGCGCTGCAGAGAAAACGGGAAATATGCCTTTCCCGGCACATAAAGAGCGGAATCCTGCCCTTATGCGCGAAAAGGCTTTTTTACGCAGAACAGACACAAATGACTGTCTGCGGCCGTCTTTTATTCCCGGGAACATGCCGTCAGATACCACGGAACATAAGGGAAATACCGCCGCGAAAGTCGTGCCGGTCCTTAAGTCAAATCTGTGCGGGTCAGATGATCTTCCGCCGGAACAGGCCGCTCATCTGCGAGGTCTTTGGCGGAAAGAGATGCCGGGAACAGTTTTCGGTCAGCATCGGCAGACGGAGTTTCCCGGCGATATGGAAATTATAGCCGAAAACAGGGGCTTCTGTCCACTGCTTTTGTGCACTTCCCCGGAACGGCCAGTTTCGGGCAGGCTGTCAGCCTGCCCGCCCCTGCCCTCCTCACACCGTGTGTATCGGATGCCCTTCGATCACCGACCGGATATTTTCCGCGGTCGTCTGCATGATGCGCTCTCTCGCCTCCTTCGTCGCCCAGGAGATATGCGGTGTGATAATGCAGTTCTTCGCTCCGAGAAGCGGATTGTCCTCCCTGATCGGCTCCGTCGATACCACGTCCAGCGCGGCAGCGGCGACCTTTCCGCTCATAAGCGCATGCGCGAGGTCCGCCTCGTCGACGAGTCCGCCCCTGCTGTTGTTGACCAGGATGACACCGTCTTTCATCTTCTCAATGTTCTCTCTCCGGATAATCCTCTCCACGTCGGGGAACAGCGGGCAGTGGAGGAAAATGAAGTCGGACTGACGGAACAGCTCGTCGAGCTCCACGTATTCCGCCACTTCCCTGCCCCTGTCGCTCCGGTTGATATCATAGGCGATCACCCGGACGTTCATGGCCCCGAGGATCTTCGCGGTGTTGTACCCGATTCTCCCGAGACCGATGATTCCGGCGGTCTTCCCGGACACCTCGATCATCGGGTAGTTCCAGTAGCACCAGTCCGGATTTTTCGCCCAGTCTCCCGCGTGGACCGAGTCGCTGTGGTGCCCGATGTGGGAGCACACCTCCATGAGCAGGCCGACCGCGAACTGGCTCACGTTGTCCGTCCCGTAGACGGGCACGTTCTGGACCACAATGCCTCTCTCCTTCGCGTGCGCGACGTCGACCACGTTGTAGCCGGTTGCGAGCACCGCGATCGCCCTTAAGTTCGGGCATCTGTCGATTGTCGCGGCGCTGATCGGCGTCTTGTTCGTCACCGCGATCTCCGCGCCGCCGATGCGCTCCGCGATGAGATCCGTCTCCTCAAAAGAAGTCCTGTCGTAGACTACGACCTCCCCGAGTTCTTCAACCGGTCCCCAGCTGATATCGCCGGGATTTTCCGTAAATCCGTCCAGTACAACGATCTTCATTTTTCCAATCTCCCGATATCCGTAAAATGCCTGTCAGCCGTCCTACGCATATACTATATCACAGACACGGAGATCCGGGGATCACCCGTCACCCATTATTGATTAATTGAATTGTTGACCAGGGTCCTGGTGTCCCGCGCCTCTATTCCGCGGCGTCGGACCGCGATCCGCGCCGCTGTCCGAACCGTCGGAAAAACAGCCGGGATAACAGTCGGAGAAACAGCCGGCAGAATCTGTCAATGAACCATATGACTGCCCCACGATTTCAGGTATAATTATTGTCAGCTATAACTGCCGGAGATAACTGGCGGAGATATCTGCCGGAAATATCTGCCGGATAAATGAATCCACACTGTTCCGCATGAACCCAAAGGAGATCCTGTCATGGCGATCATATTCAACGGGAAGAAGAAGACATTTTCGCTGCATACATCCGGGACAACATATCAGCTGAAAATCGGAAATCTCAATTACGTCAAACACCTGTACTACGGCCCGAGGATCCTCGACGAGGACCTGATCTACCTGATCCGCCGCTATGACCGGGGTTTCTCGGGGAATCCGTATGATTCCCTGAAGGAGCGCACATTTTCGCTCGACGCGCAGCCCCAGGAGTTCACGACCCAGCAGCAGGGCGATTTCCGCATCAATTCCATAGAAGTCAGAAACTCGAACGGGAGTTACTCGTTCGACGGAAGGTACATTTCCCACCGGATCTATCCGGGCCCGTTCACGCTGAGCGGGCTTCCGACGGCATTTGCCTCGGAAAATGACACCGTCGAAACCCTGGAACTCGTCATCGAGGACGCAATCACAAAGGTGCAGGTCACGCTTCTCTATTCTGTATTCGAGGAAGCCGACATCATCATGCGCGCCGCCAGAGTCCGGAACGCCGGCGACGGGACGATCTGGCTCGAGAGGATCATGTCTCTCAACATGGACTATCTGAACGGGCTCAACCTGGATCTCATTTCCCTGCCGGGACGATACGGACAGGAGCGCCAGGTCGAGCGCCAGAGACTGACCCACCACGTCCACAAGATCCGCAGCGGGCGCGGCATCTCATCTCACCAGCAGAATCCGTTCGTCGCGCTCGTCGACAGGTCCGCCGATGAAAACTACGGCTCCTGCTACGGCTTCGCGCTGATGTATTCGGGAAGCTTTCTCGCCGAAGTGGAGCTGGACCAGTACGACCAGGCCCGTCTCGTGATGGGGATCAACGACAGGCTGTTCAACTATCCGGTGGAACCGGGCGGAGAATTCGACACACCGGCGGTCCTCATGACCTACACGCATGATGGATTGACGCAAATGAGCCACCATTTTCATGATTTTTTCAGGAACAACCTGAACCGGAGCAAGTTCGTGCGCGACGTCAGGCGGCCTGTCCTCATCAACACGTGGGAAGCAGCCTTCTTTGACTTTGACGACGTCAAGCTCGTCGAGATCGCGAAGGCGGCGCGGGATATGGGCGTCGAAATGATCGTCATGGATGACGGCTGGTTCGGCAAGCGGAACGACGACAACTCCGGTCTCGGGGACTGGTACGTCAATGAGAAGAAAATCCGGTGCGGCCTCACGGAACTCGTCAGGCAGATCAACGAACTCGGCATGAAATTCGGCATCTGGTTCGAACCCGAAATGGTCTCCGAGGATTCGGACCTCTTCCGCGCGCACCCGGACTGGGCCATGGAGATTCCGGGCAGGCACGCCGTCAGGAGCCGCAACCAGCTCGCCCTCGACATGGGAAGAAAGGAAGTCCAGGATTACGTCATCGAGAGCGTAAACAGAATCCTGGACAGCGCGAATATCTACTATGTCAAATGGGACATCAACCGCGCCATCACAGACCTCTGGTCGAACGCGCTCCCGGCGGAACTCCAGGGGGAGGTGTCGCACCGCTATGTGCTCGGCCTCTACCGCGTCATGGACGGAATCATCAAGACCCACCCGGACATCATGTTCGAAGGCTGCGCGGGCGGAGGCGGCCGCTTTGACCCGGCCATGCTCACGTATTTCGTACAGTACTGGAGCTCGGACAACACGAAGCCGCTCGACAATCTGAAGCTCCACTACGGCTCGTCTTTCCTCTATCCCCTCTGCACGATGGGAGCCCATGTCTCCTCGGCGAGCCCGATGGTCCCGCTTGAGACGAAGGCCGCCATCGCCATGGGCGGCACCTTCGGCTACGAACTCGACGCGACAAAGCTGAAGAAGAGCGCGATCCGTACCTGCAGGAAAATGAGCGATCTCTACCAGAAATACTATAACCTGAATTTCTTCGGCGACTACTACAGGCTCGTCAACCCGTTCGAAAAAGTCAACCTCGTCGCGTGGGAGTGCGTGGCGAAAGACAGAAGCGAAGCGTTGGTGACGGTCGTCACGGTCAATCTCACCGTCAACGGGCCGCAGGAGTACATCAAGTGCAGGGGGCTTGACCCGGACAGGTTCTACAGGATCCGGGGGGACGGCGAGGAGCTCACGGCAACGGGCGCGGCGCTCATGCACGCCGGGATTCCGATCCCGCGTGAGATTCCGGACTTTACGGCGTTCCAGTATCATCTGGAGGCCGTCGAGCGGGTGAGCCGTTAAGCCCCTGGATAATTGCTCCTATGAATGTTTACTCCTATGAATGATTACTCCAAAAGTTCTGCAAGATTTCTTCCGGATGTTTTCAGAACTTGATTCTCGGTGGCCCCGCCTTCCCCGCTAAGGCCACCTGATTTCATCAAAATCATCCCCTCGGTGGCTCGGCTCAATGCCGGCATCGTGAGAATAAGATAGGGCTGCCGTGTCAGTCACACCATATTGGTGTGATCTGGCACGGCAGCCCTGTTCTTGTTTGCTCCTACTATTCTTCTTTATTCCGGAATCAGAGCCCCGTCAAGGAACGCCAGGATGCGGACCGGGCAGGCCTCGATGCCCCTGATCTTCAGCGGCTCGATCGTCACGAACGCGCGCTCGCCGATCTTGTCGAGGTTTGTCAGGGACTCAACCATCGCGCAGTCATGCTGGAAGATGTAGTTGTGGTTCGGCTGATCGTCGATCCCGTCCTCGTTCTTGTGCGTGAAGTTCTCGAGGGAGGTCGCGTCTGTTCCGATCGCCTTGATCTCCATCTCGTCGACCAGCCACTTGATGGCGTCGAATTCGACGTACGGATACGGCTCCCAGTCGTTGGTTCTCCACTTGGCGTCGAGTCCCGTGTGAAGGAAGACGATGTCGCCCTTGCGGATGTGCTTGCCTCTCTCCTTGAACTCGGCGAGCGTCATCGGATCGCCGGCCTTCTTGTCCGTGAAATCAACGACAGCGCAGTCGCCGATCAGGTTCGTCAGCGGATAATTCTGGGCCTGCATGCCGTCTTCCCTGTGATGGAACGGGAACTCGACGTGCGTGCCGCAGTGCGTCCAGAAGAAGACTTCGCCGGACACATACCAGGAACCTTCCGGATGCGGCTCGCCTCTCTCACCCATGACGGAGACGTCGTAGGTCTGCGCGAGCAGCCTGAAATGCTCTTCCTTCGTCTGGTCCGGATTGAACGGCTCATCCCCTGCATGACCGCCTACTACCGGTTCCGCAGGATCGGCTTCCCGTGCTTCTTCGACGCGGATTCCGACATGCAGATGATCAACGCGTCCATGATCCGGAGCGGCGACGTCGTCATCGCGGTCTCGCACTCCGGCATAAGCCGCCACGTCAACGAGGCGCTCCGGGCCGCGAAGGAAGCGGGCGCGTTCACGATCGGCATCACCCAGTCGGTGAAGGCGCCGATGACCCAGTTCTGTGATCTTCTCTTCTTCAACTCGATCTCCGACGTCACGGTCGGAAAGACCATCGTCGCCCACCGGCTCGCCGAGAGCACGATCATCGAGGTCCTCTACGCCGGTGTCATGGCGCTCGACCCCGGCCGCGCGACGGAGTGCCTGAAGCGGTCCTCAAAGACGATGGAGATCAATAAGGAGAGCTGACGTTTTAATCCGGCCACCCGGGCTGTTTATGCCGAGGGTGGGCCGGATGTTGTTTCTCTGTCGCTTCTATGCTATCTCTTTGTTGTCTCTTTGTGCCGTCTCTCTGTCACTTCTCTTTCGCTGCCCTGTTATTTCAGTTCCGCGAGAATCTTCTCCGCTTCGGCGGCAATTCCCTTCGCGTCCATTCCGTAGTGCTCGAACACCTCCGGGCTGGTTCCCGTAATGACCGGCGCGTCCGGAAGGGCGATATTCTTCACCTTCTTCGGGCAGTACTCGCCGACGATCTGGGCAACCATCGAGCCGAGGCCTCCGAACGGAGAGTGTTCCTCAACCGTGATCACGGCCTTCGCGTTCTCCGCCGCACGGATCACGGCGTCTTTGTCGATCGGCTTCACGCAGTACATATCGAGCACGGTCGCGCTGATGCCTTTCTCCTTCAGCAGGTCGGCTGCGCCGGCCGCCGGACGGACCATCTCGCCGCAGGCGATGATCGCGACGTCCGTTCCCTCGCGGAGCACGGTCGCGTGATCCATCTCAAACGGGCAGTCGTCTTCCGTGTAAATGTCCTCCACGGGATTTCTGCCCGTGCGGATGTAAGCCGGCTTCTCGTCCTTAAGCAGCGCCTCTATGAGGTGCCTTGTCTGATGCCTGTCGCTCGGCAGGTACACTCTCATGTTCGGGATTGCGGACATCGCGGCGATATCCTGCGCGGAGTGATGGCTCATTCCAAGCGCGCCGTAGCTCACGCCGCCGGAAATGCCGATCAGCTTGACGTTCGTATTCGAGTAGGCGACGTCGACCTTGCACTGCTCGAAGCTTCTCGTGGAGATGAAGGACGCCGGGGAAGCCGCAAATGACTTCTTGCCAACCTTCGCCAGGCCTGCCGCCATGCCGACGAGATCCTGCTCGGCGATACCGACCTCGACCGACTGTTCCGGGAAATTGTCAAAGAACGGCGTAAGAGACGCCGAGCCCCTTGAATCACTGCAGAGAACAACGATATCCTTATCCGTCTTCGCGTGCTCCATCAGCACGTCGCAGATGACCTTCCTGTTCGCGATCTTATTCATTTGAGAGCAGCCTCCTTTCTCTCCTCGAGATCCTTCATGATCTGTTCGTACTCTTCCTTGTTCGGCAGGTGGTGATGCCAGCCGGCTTTATTTTCCATGATCGGGGAACCGAGTCCCTTGGTCGTATTCGCGATAATGACGGTCGGCGCGCCCTTGAACTCTCTCGCAGCGGCAAATGCCTTCTCAAGATCCTCAAAACTGTTGCCGTCCTCGGCCTCGACAACGTTCCAGCCGAATGCCTTCCAGCGCTCGATCTGGCTGTCCTGCTTCATGACGTTCTCCGTGTTGCCGGAGATCTGCAGGCGGTTGCGGTCGACGATCGCGCAGAGGTTGTCGAGATTGTAGTTGTGGGCGGACATCGCGCCTTCCCAGACGCTGCCCTCAGCCAGCTCGCCGTCGCCCATCAGGACGTAGACGCGGTTGCTGCGGCCGTCCATCTTGTTACCAAGCGCGATGCCCACGGCGACCGGAAGTCCGTGGCCGAGAGAACCGGAGTTCATCTCGATGCCGGCGATCTTGTTGTTCGGATGGCCAATGAACTTGCTCCCGAATTTCGAAAATGACTCCGTCGCCTCCTCCAGCGGGAAGAACCCCTTGTGGGCAAGAACGACGTAGTAACTCTCCACCGCGTGACCCTTGCTCAGGATGAAATAATCGCGGTTCGGGTCATTCTGGTTCTCCGGGGAGATATTCATCTCGCGAAGATAGAGCTGCATCAGGATCTCCATCTCGCTCATGTCGCCTCCGATGTGGCCGCCGCCTCCGGCGATGATCATATTTACAACTTCTTTCCGATAGTCAAAGGACAGCGCTTTCAGATTGTCCATGTTCCAGCTCCTTCCTGGTTTGATCAATAACTCCTTGTGCTCCTCTTCACGGGAGGGTCTCTGCTCTTCCGAGATTTTCTCTCTGTTGAGCTTCGTTCGGTCCCGTGTTCTTTATCTGAACCCACTATAACCTATATTTGATTCCCTGTCAAGCAAAATGTTCGAAAAATGTTTCTTTAATGTTCTTGTGGCGAACATTTTCAGGGATATCTATTTACGTAAACGTGTTCTAAGACACCGTTGCGAACATTTTTCGCAAATGTTATACTTGGGACAGCGTCAAAAATATGTCTGGCGCTGACAACAATACTTTTCCTGAGGCAGCGGTTAAAAGATGCCTGACGCTGTCGATCAGTATGAGGGGGAAGGATATGCTCGCGAAAAAGAAACACGCACAGATCATAGAGATCATGGAGAAGAAAAATGAAATCTCCGTCAGCGAACTCGCCGAGAGGCTGAACTGCACGCCGATGACGGTCCGCCGCAACCTGGACGAGCTCGAGGAGATGAATTTCATCACCCGCAAACGCGGCTACGCGGTCCTTCTCGCGCCGGCAAGGAACACCGACTTCTACGAGCAGTCGGATAAAAACGCTGCACAGAAGCACGCGATCGCCAGGGAGGCGTTTTCATTTATAGATGAAGGAAGCAGCATCTGCCTCGACTCGGGGACGACGACGCAGCAGCTGGTGAACCTGATTCCGGGAAACTTTCATCTTTCCGTCATCACGCCCTCGCTCACCGCTGCGATGGTCCTCTCCAACTGCCCGGACGTCCAGGTGCTGATCCCGAGGGGCATGCTGCACCACAGCAACCGCTCGGTCCTGATCGACGAGTCCGGCCTCGGGGAGGGATTCCGGGCGGACGTCGCGTTCCTGTCATGCCGGTCGCTGAGAATTCCCGGCGGCACGTTCGAGCATTCCATGTCCCTGACGCGCACAAAACAGCTTCTGTCAAAAATGGCAGAGACCAACATCCTCCTGCTCGACTACTCCAAATGGGGAGCGAGCTCGCTGTGTCCGACGATTCCTCTCGACGATATCGATGTCATCATCACGGACAACGGGGCACCGGAAGAAGCTGTCCGCGAGGCGGAAAAGGCGGGCATCGAGATCATCATTGCGGATCCGGCTCCCGACGGAAAGGCCGTGCACCTGAATCAGGGCATGCGAAGGCGGGATCGGGCGTGATGGCGGGATGACGGAGGACAGATGACGGGCGGCCACCGGGCCGCCCGTACGCTTTTTTCTTGCTTCTTACTTCTCGGTGGCCCGACCGCCTGTGACAGGCCATCCATACGATTAAATCTTGTTTTAATGAAGCAAAAAGCGAGAAGCGAGAAGTGAGAAGCGAGAAGCGAGAAGAAACGGGGTGCTGCCCTGAATCACAAAGAAGTGTGATTCAGGGCAGCACCCCGTTTCTTCTATCTAACCAGATGCTCTTAAATACTTCTAAATACTGCTAAATACTGTCAAGTCAGCCAGACAACACGCTGGTCAACGCGCTAATCACTCAGACGATATGATGCTCCGCGTAATTCATCACGAACTTCCTGATCGGTCCGAAACCCGTGATCTTTCTTCCCTCTCCGCCGACCACCAGCGTCGGGGCCGAGACAATCTCATACCTCTCGGCGACTTCCGGCTCGTCGTCCGCGAAGATCTCCTCGTAGGGGATCTTCATCTCCTCGAGAAGCCTCACGGTCATCTCGCAGTTCGGGCATGTGTGGGTCCCGATCAAAAGGATGTGTTCATTCTCCTCCGCAGTCTCAGCGGCTGGCGCCTTCGGTTCCTGATTCACCTGCGCAGCTGTCCCCGCCTTAACCGCGTGCGGCGCCTCGGCAGCTATGGTCTGGGAGTAGACTTTCCTGTCCTTGAATTCCTGCGCCTTGCCGTCGTTCCAGTTCTGGACCGGCCTGTAGTAACCCGTGATGCGGCTGTAGACTTCCGTCCTCTTTCCGCAGACGGGACATACGTACTGCTCTCCCGAGAGATAGCCGTGGTCCGTACATACGGAGTAGGTCGGCGACATCGTGTAGTAGGGCAGCCTGTAGTTCTCCGCAATCTTTCTGACAAGAGCGGCCGCGGCTTTCCAGTCCGGCAGCTTCTCGCCGAGGAAGGCGTGGAACACGGTGCCGGAGGTGTAGAGCGTCTGCAGCTCGTCCTGAATATCAAGCGCCGAGAAGATATCTTCGGTATAGCCCACCGGCAGGTGGGAGGAGTTCGTGTAGTAAGGCGTACCGTTCTCGTTCGCGGTGATGATGTCCGGATACTGTTCCTTGTCGTGCTTCGCGAAGCGGTAGGTCGTGGACTCCGCCGGCGTGGCTTCGAGATTGTAGAGGTCGCCGTACTGCTCCTGGTAGTCACTCAGGCGCTCCCTCATATGATTGAGGACTTCCTTCGCGAACTCCTGTGTCTCGGAATGCGTTAAATCCTTCCTGAGCCACCTGGCGTTGAGGCCCACCTCGTTCATGCCGATGAGGCCGATCGTCGAAAAATGATTGCTGAACGTTCCCAGGTATCTCTTCGTGTAGGGATAGAGGCCATTTTCGAGAAGCTTCGTGATGACGTCGCGCTTCATCTTGAGGCTGCGCGCCGACACGTCCATCAGACGGTCAAGCCTGGCGTAGAAATCCTTCTCGTTCTCGGCGAGATACGCGATCCTCGGAAGGTTGATCGTCACGACACCGACGCTGCCCGTCGACTCGCCCGAGCCGAAGAACCCGCCGGACTTCTTGCGCAGCTCGCGCAGGTCGAGGCGGAGGCGGCAGCACATCGAGCGGACGTCGCTCGGCTCCATGTCGGAGTTGATGTAATTTGAGAAATAGGGCGTCCCGTACTTTGCCGTCATCTCGAAGAGAAGGCGGTTGTTCTCGGTGTCGCTCCAGTCAAAATCTTTAGTGATCGAATAGGTCGGAATCGGGTACTGGAAGCCGCGGCCGTTGGCGTCGCCCTCGATCATGATCTCGATGAACGCCTTGTTGACCATATCCATCTCGGCCTTGCAGTCGCCGTAGGTGAAGTCCATGTCCTTCCCGCCGACGATCGCCGGGACGTCCTTCAGGTCCTGCGGAACGACCCAGTCGAGGGTAATATTTGAAAACGGAGCCTGCGTACCCCACCTGGACGGCGTGTTGACGCCGTATACGAACGACTGCACGCACTGCTTGACCTCCTTGTAGGGGAGGTTGTCCACTTTGACGAACGGGGCGAGATAGGTATCAAATGATGAAAATGCCTGCGCCCCCGCCCACTCATTCTGCATAATACCGAGGAAGTTGACCATCTGGTTGCAGAGCGTGGAGAGGTGGCTCGCCGGCGCCGACGTGATCTTGCCGGGGATTCCGCCGAGTCCCTCGCGGATCAGCTGCCGAAGGCTCCAGCCCGCGCAGTAACCGGTCAGCATGGAGAGGTCGTGAATGTGAATCGCGGCGCTCTTGTGGGCCTTCGAGATCTCCTCGTCGTAGATCTCGCTCAGCCCGTAGTTCGCCGTGATCGCGCCGGAGTTGGACAGAATCAGTCCTCCGACGGAATAGGTGACGGTGGAGTTCTCCTTCACGCGCCAGTCGTTGACCTTGAGATAGTTGTCGACAAGGTCCTTGTAGTTGAGAAGCGCGGAGCCGACGTTGCGCATCTTCTCCCGCTGCTTCCTGTAGAGAATATAGGCCTTCGCGACGTCCGCGTAGCCCGCGTCGGAGAGCACGGTCTCCACGCTGTCCTGGATATCCTCGACGGAGATGACATCATTTTTGATCTTGCTCTCGTAGTCAGACGTGACCTGAAGCGCAAGCATGTTGATGATAGTCGGGTGATAATTCCTGTCGACCGCATCGAACGCCTTCGTGATCGCGGCGCCGATCTTGTTGATATCAAAATCGACAGTTACCCCGTCTCTCTTTAAAACCCGATACATTATTAACTCCCCTCCCCTTGACAGTGACAGCCTGCCGTCCCGGCGGATCCGGTTCTCCCTCGCGGTTCCTTCCTGCTTAAGACAGCATACATCCCCTCCTTTCGGAAGGGATATCTTGTGTTCCTCATATATTAAACCGGGAACGCTTCAACTATAAAACGAACAGGAGATGAAAGTCAATATGTTGAATTATTTTCGTGAATATGTACTATATTTTGTGCCCTGCAGCCCGGTCTCAGCCCTCCCCGCGGATCAGCACCCGCTCCGCGAGCGGGCTCAGGATCTCCCGGAATTCCTCCATTTTTTCCGCTCCCGGGGCCGAGAGGCCGGCGTAGAGAACCGTGTCCCGGTCCGCGAACGCCTGCAGGTAGTAGCGCGGCACGAGCCTTCCGCTCTCCCTCACAAGCGGCAGCAGCATGCCGCGGATCCCCTCCACGGACTCCCTCGTGTGGAGCGGCACGACGCAGGTCGTCCTCAGCTCGAACGGGGTGTCCGACGCAAGGAGGAGGCGGACGCTCCTTAAGAAATTCTCCGTGGGAAATGTCTTCGGCGCGGGAAGCCCCGCCGTCGCGGGAAGCTCCTCCGGCCCGTTCTTCACGTCGACCGCGGCGTAATCCGCGAGCCCCTCCCTCAGGATCCGCTCCAGCATATCCGGGAAGCACCCGTTCGTGTCGAGTTTGACGGCGAAGCCGTAAGACCGGATCTTCCCGAGAAACTCCGGGAGATCCCCGTGGATACAGGGCTCCCCGCCTGTCACGCAGACGCCGTCGATGAGGCCCTTCCGCTTCCCGAGAAAGGCGAAGAACCCCTCCTCCGTCATCGCCGCGGGGGGATTTACGAGGAGTTCGCTGTTGTGGCAGTAGACGCAGCGGAGGTTGCAGCCGCCCGTAAATAAGGTACAGGCGACGCGGCCGGGGTAGTCGAGAAGGCTCATTTTCTGGAGACCGGCAATCAGCATGGACATTCTCCTCCCTGTAAAATCAAACGGAAACTCTTCCTTTAATACTCGATGGATTCGTGATAGATTATAAGTGTATCCACGGCTTGTTTTCAAGAAGGAGGACATTATGGCTCATTCATCATCCCGACGGCTGACGGCGCTTCTGCTGCCCCTCTTGGCCGCCCTCGTACTTCTCTTCTCCGCTGCCGGGGCTGAAGCCGCGGGAAAGCAGGCGACCGCCTCGAACGGGCCCACGCTCTACTTCGCGATCGACAACACGATCTACAGCATGAACACCCAGACCGGGTCCTTCCGGAAGATCACAAAAGTCACCCAGGTGGCCTATATCGGCGACATTTCCTACTACAACGGATATCTCTATTTCTGCGGCAACAAATACGTCGGATCCGACGGCGACAACTGCCATATCTGCCGCATCAAGGCGGGCGGAACGGGGTTCCAGGATCTCGGCGCGGGATTCTCCCCGAGAATCTACGGCGGAAAGATCTATTATTCCCGGGGCAGGGTCACCGTCAGCTACGGAACCCCGTACACGGATTGCCTCGGTATCGGCCGCATGGCGCTGAACGGGAGTTCGAAGAAGGCCCTGGTGACATTTTCTTATAAATATGCCACCGCGCGCGGGCTTGAGGTGCTCGGCGACCGGATCTACTTCATCTATTCCGGCTCAGGCGGCATGACCCTCCGCTCCTGCCCGATCTCGGGAAGAAATACGAAGGTCATCTCCTCCTGCGGCTACTACCATGCAACGAACGGTTCCACCTACTTCTATCAGAACGGCAGCTCCGTCTACAAGATCGGGGCGAGCGGAAAATCGACCTATCTCTTCAAGATGGCGTCGTCGGAATACCGTATCCTGGGACTGCGGGCCGGCTATCTCTACTACGGCCTCCATTCCTACAACGGTCCGTCGAATTTCCGCAAGCGCAACCTCAGCACGGGATCGGGGACCAAGATCAACTCGATGGGTATGACCGCGATCCATACCGGGACCGGGAAATTTATCGTCGTCGAGCGCTATGACACGGGCGGAAACTTCATCGTCGCCCGAATGACAACCGCAGGAAAGAGCTACAAGAAGATCGGCACCTATCACAGGGCGTAAGCCCGGGGGTTAGACCGCGCGTCCGCTCCGTTCTCCCCTTCCATATGTAAAAAATGCCACCCGGCGTCGCCTGTCTCACGCAGGCACCGGGTGGCTTTCTTCTGTCCCCTGTCTCCTTACTCCGCTCCCGGATCCGTCGCGCTCCGCTTCCATCTCCCCGACATATAGAAGACCGAACCGATCACAAACGGCATAAAGCCCGCCAGTCCGTCGCCGAACCAGAATCCCCTGCACCGCATCCCGAGGCCGAAGCCGAGCAGCGCAGCCAGGCTCACCCTGGAGATCATGCCGTCGATGAGGGCGATGAGGAGGTTGAGTTTCGCGTTGCCCGACCCGTTGATGATGGCGAACGCGCCGGATCTCGTCGCGGCCCCGAAGAAGTTCAGGATCATGGGGAAGATCAGAATCGACGACTCCGCGAGCACCCCCCGGTCGCCGGTGAAGAGCTCGCAGAACGCCTGCGGGAACAGCAGCACGACGACCGTCAGCGCCAGCGAGATCGCGGTGCCGGCGATGAGAACGACCCGGAGGATCTTCGGGACCCTGCCGTATTTTCCCGCTCCGATGCTCTGCCCGATCATGGAGGCGCCCGCCGTCGTGAAGGAGTTCGACACGATTCCGATCATCAGTCCGACCTTGTTGTAGATGCCGGAGAGCGCGGAGTAGATCATTCCCTCCGCGTTGATCCAGGACGTGAGCACGATCTTCGAGATGTTAATCGCCGCGGACTGGATCGCCATCGGAATTCCGAGCCGCAGGAGCGGCCCCACGGTCTTCGGATCGATCCGGAAGCTCTCCCTCCGGAAGTCAAACCCGAATTCCTCCCTGTGCCGGTAGAGATAGATCATCGAGACGACAAAACTGACGCCCTGGCCGATGACCGTCGCGAGCGCGGCCCCGAAGACCTCCATGTGGAAATATCCCACGAACAGGATGTCGAGCGCCGTGTTGAGGAGGGCGGCGATCGCGATGAAGACGAAGGGGCGCCTGGAATCCCCCATCCCGCGGAGGATCGCCGACACGATGTTATAGCCGTAGATGAAGATCAGGCCTGCAATGCAGGTCACCATGTAATCCATCGTGTAGGCATATGATTCCGCGGGCGTATTCAGGACATCGAGAATCGGCTTCCGGATCGCGTAGCAGATCAGCGCGATCGACGCCGAGATCAGGAGAAGCAGCGTGAACATCGTCCCGATCAGCTTTCTCATGTCGTCTCTTCTTCCCGCGCCGACGTACTGGGCGATCAGCACCTGGCCTGCCGAGGCGAACCCCATCGCGAGAAATGTCAGCAGATGAAGAATGTCCCCGCCGATCGAGACGGCCGACATCCCCGCGCCGCCGATCACCTGTCCTACGACGACCATGTCCACGATGTTGTACACCGCCTGCAGGGCGTTCGCGACAAAGAGCGGCATCGCGAACACGAAGAGCTGCTGTGTCACGCTCCCCTCTGTCAGGTCAGTGATCATTGTTTTTCCGGTCTTCACATCTCCGGCCATCTGCTTCTGTCGTCTCCTCTCCGGGTCATCTCTTCAGACGGGCCAGCCCACGTTGTTGACGGTTCCGATCGACACATATCCCTCGACGAGGGCCCTGAAGTCCGAGCCGTCCTCATTTTCCTCGTTGTACTCCCCCTCGACCATCAGGCGGACTCCGCCTCCGGGAAGTTCCTGTACCGTGTTGTACCGGTCGCGGTAGAACATACCCGCGGAGACCGTCCGGTTCTCCAGGATGCCCCTGCACTCGGCCAGGCTGCAGCCCGGGAAATTCACGTTGAGGATCCGTCCCGGCAGATGGGGCCGGTCGATCAGCATCTCAAGGACGCGGTCGAGATAGGCGTCCGCGACCTCATGGCACGGCTTCGCCTGCTCGGACACGGCGATCGCCGGATATCCCTGGAACGCCGCCTCGAAGGCCGCGCCGCAGGTCGCCGAGTACTGGACGTCGGATGCCGCGTTGTAGCCGTAATTGATGCCCGCGAGGACGACGTCCGGCCTTACGGGCATCACGTTGAGGCTCCCTACCCGCACGCAGTCGCCGGGAGTCCCGCTGCACGAGAACGCGTGGACGCCCGGCACCCCGAAGTCGTGGGGATAAATGTCGATATGCGTGTGCAGCGTGATGCTGTGCGAGGCCGCGCTCCGCTGGTGCTCGGGGGCCACGACCCAGACTTCCCCGTATTTGAGGGCTGCCGCGGCGAGGCGGGCTATGCCGTCGGAGGAGATGCCGTCGTCGTTGGTTATCAGAATAGATCTCTTCTTATCATTATTCATACGGATTTCTCAATATTCATACGGATTTTCTGCTGAACTTGTTTTCCTGCTGGACTTGTTTTTCTGCTGGACTTGTAAATGTGGGATCTCGTATCCCGCCCCGTCAGCACAGGTTCTGATTATCTTAGCAGATTTTCCGGCTATTGAACAGACGCGGCGGGAGGCGCGTATCCCGCGCTTCCCGCCGCGTCGTCAGCGTAGCATATCAGCCCGGCCCGAAATCAGGCCTCCGTCATCGGCAGCCAGTAGTTTGCCTGATAGATATCCGTCAGGCGGTAGGTGTAGAGCATCCGGTCGTCCTCACCGCCCGCGATCTCCATGTTGGCGAGCGTGAGAATGCCGTCCTCCGGAACCGTGACCGGCTCTCCGAGCGTGTACTGCGCGGAGAAGACGCCGTTGTAATCGTAGTAGTCGCAGACGAGCGTGATCGTGTCGCCGCCGTTCATCTCCGTGTAGCCTCTGCCGACCATTCCCGTATCCGTGATGGCCTCGGCCCCGAGGATTTTATCCTCTCCGGTCTCCTCGTTGAACTCCGCGATCAGGTTGACCCTCTCGCCGTTCAGAAGCGCCGGGATGAACTTCCTCGTGATGTAGAGTCCGTTGTCGTCCTCGTCCTCGTCGCTGATCGGATAGACCGCCACGGGCTGTCCCTCCAGCGTCAGCCATGTGCCGTCCCAGGCGTCGATGAGGTCGCCGTCGTCGTTGTACTCGGCGACATTATCGAGGCCGAGATCGAGGAATCCGTCGCCGTCGTCCACGAAGACGTTAAGCTCTGCGTCGGTGATCTGCTCCCACCTGTCCTCGGAGAGAACGAGAACCTGTTCCCCGTCCTTCTCGGAGAGGGTGAGCGTCTCGGCACCGACCGGCGGGTTCCTGAAGAGCATCGAGGCCGCCATGCTGAGAAGGTCCCCGGCGGTGGAGCCGGTGGAGCTGCCGTAATTGCTGTTGTAGGCGCTGTTGGCGTAGCTGTCGTAACCGTAGCTGCTCCCCGTGTAGCCGCCGAGCAGGCTGGAGAGGTCGAGGCCGCCGTAGTTCGCCCCGCTTGTCGTCGTGTAGCCGCCGGTGAGCTGGGAGAGCAGCTGGTCATAGACGTCAGAGCTGTAGCCGTAGTTCTGGGACTGGCTGTAGCCCTGCTGGCCCGTGTAATAGGAGGAGCCCCCGGTCAGCATCGAGTAGAGGTCCTCCACGCCCATGCTGCCGTAGGAATCGTAGCTGTTGCCGCCGAACAGGCTGCCGTAGCCGTAGTTCTGGACCTGCGGGGACACCGTCCCGGTGTTTCCTCCGAGATTTCCGAGCAGGAGGTCGATCAGGCTGCCCGAGCCGCCGCCGTAGGCCGCGCCCGAGGAAGCGGCGATCTGGCCGGAGGACTCAAGCGTCGCGTAGGCGCGGACGCTGTCGCTCCAGTTCTCGTCCATGCCGATGTCCTCGTAGAGGCGGAGCATGGAGTTGATGGACTTGAGGCTGGAATTCGGGAAATAGATACTGAGCCCATACGCGTCGGAGATCTGGTTGACGCGGTTGTACTTGACCGCGTTCTGGATCGCCTTGGAAAGCTCTCCGGCCTCCTTCGTCCCGAGGCGCGTGCAGAAGTCAACAAGGTCCGCCTGGTCCAGCTTCTGGCTCTGGGCGAATTCCCTCGTGCCGTTACGCGCGATCGCGACGTTCTGGTACTTCTCGCTCTTGAGCTGCGTCATCAGCTCGCTGCCGAAGTCCCCGAGTTCCGGGAGCACCGTTCCCTTCAGCTCCGCAAGGTCGATGAGGGACAGCGTCGTGACGCTGCCGGGGCTGATCTTCATCGAGGCGGCCGTGAAGTCGTCGATGATCTGTCTTCCGAGTCCGAGTGTGTTCGTGGAGGAATTGTCGTCCAGGAGCTTGAACCAGTTCGTGTAGTACCAGCCGGTTCCCGGCTCCGACTCCTCGCTCGCGATCAGGTAGTCCGCGTAGGGCTCCACCGCGATCGCGTTCTCGAGCGTCGCCATCAGGCAGGTGTCAAATCCGACGAAGTCGAACTTGACTCCGCCGTCCCTGAGGGCCCTGCTGATCTCGCCGATGTCCATGGTTTCATTCGGATAGAGTTCGTCGTAGCCGTAGCCGCTGACCGATCCGCCGCCGTGGTCCCAGAAGATCAGGATATAGCGGTCCGCGGGGGCCTCTTCGGAACAATACCTGATGAAATCGCTCAGGCAGGAGGGAGACGTCATCGACTGCGCCTTCTTCGAATCCAGGAGCGAAAGCCCCTTGGCGGTCAGCTTCCAGCGCTCCGTCTTTCCCGGGGAAATGACGGAATTGCGCCATCTCTTGCACCCGCCGGTCTCGACAAAGACGTTTACCCGGTCGTTGTCGATCCCCGAGTAAAGCATCTCGTTGATGTCCGACGTGGCCATGCCGTTGTCGCTCTCGAGATTCGAGCCGATCATGTAGATCATGATCGTGACGTCGTCCCTGCCCTTGCCCTTCAGCTTCGTGAACTTGCTGCGGGCCTTCCTGCTGACGTCAGGGTTGACCCCGGTGTAGTTGGTGTTGACGCCGGCGAAGACAGACGCCGCGCCACCGGCCGTAAATGTCACCGCAAGCCCCGCGACAAACGCGGCTGCCGCGATGCGGCGGAGCCGGGAAAGCGGTCCCGTGCTTCTTCCTGCTGTTTCGCGATTATCTCTCATTCCGCATCCTCCTTCTTCTCTTCCCCGGCAGCGACCGGCGCGCCGCCCTCTCCTGCCTGTACGGAATCCTCGAGCTTCTCGCCCTTCTTTACCTCGGCGACGCCCTCGACAACCTTCTTCTTCCTGCTGTGCGGTCTCTCCATATCCGTGCTCCTTTTCTTTAAAATGTCTGCTGTCCTCCGCCGGGAACCGCGTCCTTAAGCCGAATCGTTCGACTCTTCCCAACATTCCGGAGGCGGGTGCCGAACAGTCAGATTCACATCTGCGTATATTCTACCATATCTGACTTTTATGGACAAATCCCTGTGCTTTTGTTATACTCAAAACAGTTCAGACGGGGCACCGGGAGAGACCGCCGCGGGCGGCACCGAAGGGGCAACACTCTCAGGTAAAAGGACCGGCGTCTTACGACTCTCCGGAGAGCTTTTGGAAGCACCGAAGAAGCAATCCCCGGTTCGGGGAGAATCTTTCAGGTAAGATACGGAGCACGCTTATTCAGTGTGCTCCGTTTTTTGTGTTTTACTCAAAAAGGAGGTACCCATGGACAAAAAGACACCGCTCTACGACATCCACAGGGAACTCGGAGGCAAGATCGTCCCCTTCGGCGGCTTCCTCCTTCCCGTCCAGTACCCGACCGGCATAATCGCCGAACACCTCGCCGTCCGCGAACGCGCGGGGATCTTCGACGTGAGCCACATGGGAGAAGCTGTCATGTCGGGCCCCGGAGCCCTCGCGGCCCTCAACGGCCTTCTCACCAACAGCTTCGACACCCTGAAGATCGGGGGCTGCCGCTACGCCGTCATGCTCTACGAGGACGGCGGCGCCGTCGACGACCTTATCGTGTTCCGGATGGATGAGGACCGGTACCTTCTCGTCCTCAACGCCGCCAACACGGAGAAAGACGTGAACTGGATCCGTGACCACCTCGAGGGAGACGTGACATTCGAGGACATCTCCGAACATATCGGCCAGATCGCCCTCCAGGGCCCGGACAGCCGGAAGATTCTCGCGGCTGTCGCGGATGAGACGGCATTTCCCGAGAAGTACTACACCTTCCGCGACCATGTCTCCGTCGCGGGCGTCGACTGCCTGGTCTCCCGCACCGGCTACACCGGCTCCTTCGGCTACGAGATCTTCATCCCGGCGGACCGGACGGCGGACGTCTGGAACGCGCTCCGTGACGCGGGGGCGCTCCCTTGCGGCCTCGGCGCGCGCGACACCCTGAGGCTCGAGGCGGGGATGCCGCTCTACGGCCACGAGCTGAGCGCCGAGATCGATCCGATCAGCGCCGGCCTCAATTTCGCGGTGAAGGCGGACAAGCCGTTTATCGGGAGGGACGCCCTCCTCGCGAAGGGAGCCCCGGCACGGGTCCGCGTCGGCCTGAAAGCGATCGACCGCGGCGTCATGCGCGAACACCAGGACATCTATGTCGGGGAGAACAAAGTCGGCTCGACGACGTCGGGGACCATGATCCCGGGCACAAAGGCCTCTTGCGCCATGGCCTACGTGGATACGGCCTGCGCCGAACCCGGCACGGAAGTCTCCGTAGATGTCCGCGGCAGAAGGCTCCGGGCGGAGGTCGTGCCGCTGCCGTTCTACAAAAAACCATAATGGCTCCTGACGCGCCATCCGGAAATAATGACAGATAAACTACCCACTGCAGCTATATTTATATAAGGAGGAACTGCTCTATGAACACACCGGACAATCTCAGATACTCGAAGACACATGAATGGCTCGAACTGCTCATCGGCGGAAACGTCCGCGTCGGCATCACTGACTACGCCCAGGACGCGCTCGGCGACCTCGTCTTCATCAACCTGCCCGAAGTCGGCGACGCCGTCACCGCCGGGGAGAGCTTCGGCGACCTCGAGAGTGTCAAGGCCGTCTCCGACCTCTTCAGCCCGGTCACGGGAACCGTCGAGGCCGTCAACGAGGAACTCCTCGATGCGCCCGAACTCCTGAACTCGGACCCCTATGGCGCCTGGATCATGGAGGTCAGCGGCGTGACGGAGACCGAGGACCTTCTGGACGCCGAAGCCTACAACAAACTGTGTGAAGAAGAGGAATAAGGAGGCTGCCATGGGAAGCTTTGTACCCGGATCGCCCGGCGAACGCCGGGAGATGCTCCGGACCCTCGGCATCTCCTCCTATGAGGAGATGTATCAGAACGTGCCGGCTTCCATCCGGCTCGGGGAGGGAGCTCTTCATCTGGAAGACGGCGTCTCCGAACTGGAGGCGCTCGGCAAGATGAAAGCCCTGGCGGAGAAGAACCGCGTGTTTCCGGCCATTTTCCGCGGGGCGGGATCCTATCACCACTACATCCCCGCCATCGTAAAGCGGGTGACGGGCAAGGAGCAGTTCCTGACCGCCTACACCCCCTACCAGGCGGAGATCAGCCAGGGTATCCTGCAGTCGATCTTCGAGTACCAGACGCTGATCTGCCGGCTCACCGGCATGGACGTCGCCAACGCCTCGGTATACGACGGCGCCTCCGCAGCCGCGGAGGCGGCCGCGATGTGCCGCGACAGGAAGCGCCGCAGGATCCTCATCTCGGGGGCGGCAAACCCGCAGATCATCGAGACGGTGAAGACCTACGCGTGGGGCGCGTCCTCCGGCGAAGGAGACGCGGAGGCGGTCATCATTCCGGTGACTGACGGCCGGACGGATCCGGAAGTCCTCCGGTCCATGCTGACAGCCGACACCGCCTGCGTCTACATCCAGCAGCCCAATTTCTACGGCCTGCTGGAGGATCTTCCGGAGCTCGCGGGCGTGGCGCACGCCGCCGGCGCGAAGCTCATCGCGGGGATCAACCCGATCGCGGCCGCCATCCTGAGGACGCCCGCCGAGTGCGGCGCGGACATCGCGGTCGGCGAAGGCCAGCCCCTCGGCCTTCCGATGGGATTCGGCGGCCCGTATCTCGGATTTATGGCGGCTACAAAGGACATGATGAGGAAGCTCCCCGGCCGCATCGTCGGCGAGACGGAGGACGCGGAGGGCAGACGCTGCTACGTCCTGACGCTGCAGGCGAGGGAACAGCACATCCGCAGGGAGAAGGCGTCGAGCAACATCTGCTCCAACGAGGCGCTCTGCGCCATGACCGCGGCGGCATATATGGAGGCCATGGGGCCGGACGGCATGACGGAGGCCGCGTCGCTCTGCCACTCCAAGGCGGAATATCTCGCCGGTGAGCTCGGGAAGATCGGCTATCCGCGGGTATTTTCAGGCGCGTTCTTCCACGAGTTCGTGACAGCCTGCCCGGAGGAGAAGACGCTGGGCGCGCTCATGGACGCGGGAATCCTGCCCGGACTCCCGGTTTCTCCGGCGAAGGCGGCTGACGATCCGGCTGCCCCGCCCGACAGGTGCATGCTCTGGTGCTGCACGGAACTCTGCACAAAGGCACAGATGGACCGCCTCGTCTCGGTGATAAAGGAGGTGGAAGGAAGATGAAGCTGATATTTGAACGAAGCGTTCCCGGCAGAAGATGCACGATTCTTCCCGCCTCGGACGTCCCGGCGGCGGAGCTCCCGGAGCAGTACCTGCGCGGGGAGAAGCCCGATTTTCCGGAGGTCTCCGAGATCGACCTGAGCCGCCACTACACCGAGCTCTCGAAGCAGGTCTACGGCGTCAACGACGGCTTCTATCCCCTCGGCTCCTGCACGATGAAGTACAACCCGGCCGTCAACGAGGAGGCCGCGGCTCTTCCGGGCTTCGCGGAGATCCACCCGCTCCAGCCCGCGGACACCGTGGAGGGCGCCCTTGAGGCGATCCGGGAGACGGAGCGTTTCCTCACGGAGATCACCGGCATGGACCGTATGACATTCCAGCCGGCGGCCGGCGCGCACGGGGAATTCACGGGCATGCTGCTCGTCAAGGCCTACCACGCCGCGAGGGGCGACCACGGGCGGAAGAAAGTCCTGGTCCCGGACTCCGCGCACGGAACCAATCCCGCGACGGCCGTCATGTGCGGCTTCGAGGTGGTCAACATCCCGTCGAACGAACAGGGCGGCGTCGACATCGAGGCCCTCAGGGCCGCGGCGGGACCGGACACGGCGGGCCTCATGCTCACGAATCCGAACACGCTTGGCATCTTTGACCCGAATATCCTCACGATCACCTCGATCATCCATGAGGCCGGCGGCCTGTGCTACTACGATGGCGCCAACCTCAACGCGGTCATGGGGTACGCGAGGCCGGGCGACATGGGCTTCGACGTGGTGCACCTGAATCTTCACAAGACATTTTCAACGCCGCACGGCGGAGGCGGCCCGGGCGCGGGCGCCGTCGGAGTCAGGGAGTTCCTCGCGCCCTTCCTTCCGGACGGATACGTCTCAGAGGCGGAAGGCGGAGCGCTCGAATTCCGCCGGCCGGAGCAGTCCATCGGGCGCGTCAGGAGCTTCTACTCGAACTTCCTGGTCCAGATCCGCGCGCTGACCTACCTCTACATGATGGGCGGCGACGGGGTCCGCGAGGCGTCCGGAAACGCGGTCCTCAACGCCAACTACCTGAAGGCGCTGCTCACACCGCACGCGAAGGCGGCCGCCGAGGGCTTCTGCATGCACGAGTTCGTGCTTGACCTCTCGGACCTCAAACACCGCACGGGCGTGTCGGCGATGGATGTCGCGAAGGGCATGCTCGACCACGGAATGCACGCGCCGACCATGTACTTCCCGCTCATCGTCCACGAGGCCCTGATGTTTGAGCCGACCGAGACCGAGGGCAGGGAGACGCTCGATCACGCGGCGGACGTCGTCATCGGTCTCCTTAAGATGGCCGAAACCGATCCCGAGGCCCTGCACCGGACACCGGAGCGCACGCCGATCGGCCGCCCGGACGAGGTGCGGGCAGCCAGGAAGCCGGTGCTTATCTACGAGAAGCCGGCGGAGACGGTCTGAACCACACGGGGCGCCGGCGCCCGCGCGTCACGGATAAAGCGGGTACCGGCACCCGCCCGGTATATAGGATATGATCAGAAGAACCATCGCCGTCACAACGAAATCCACCGACCCCTACCGTAATCTCGCCGTCGAGGAGTGGCTCACATTTCACACGGCCGAGGACGAAATCATCCTCTACCTGTGGCAGAATGACCGGACCGTGGTGGTCGGTAAAAACCAGAACGCCTGGGAGGAGTGCGACCTTCCCGCGCTCAGGGCCGACGGGGGCCATCCGGCCCGCCGTCTCTCCGGGGGCGGGGCGGTCTACCACGATCTCGGCAACCTGAATTTTACATTTTCGGCGAGGGAGGGCAGCTACGACGCCGCGCGGCAGACGCGCGTGCTCGCCGCCGCCCTCTCCTCTCTCGGAATCGAGGCGGCCGTCTCGGGGAGAAATGACCTGACGGCGAACGGGGCGAAGTGCTCGGGTAACGCGTTCTTCAGGAGCGGAACGTTCCGTTTCCACCACGGCACACTGCTCGTGGACACGAACCTCGCCGACATGTCGAGGTATCTCACGCCCGACCGGAAGAAGCTCAGCTCGAGGGGGATCTCATCCGTGAAGAGCCGGGTCGTCAATCTCGCGGGGCTCTCCCCCGCCGTCACCTGCGAATCCCTGGGCAGGGCGCTCATCGCCTCGTTCGGAAGGGAGTACGGGATCGCGCCCGAGGTCATGTCCGCGGATGAGCCGGGCGGCCCCATAGATCTCCCGGAGGAGGAGATCCTCTCCCTGCGCGAAAAATACGCCTCCCCGGACTGGATCCTCAGCCCGCCCCGGTCATTCCGGTGGCTCTCGGAGATCCGGCGCCTGCCGTTCGGGCTCGCCCGGCTCGGGCTCGCGGTGGAAAAGCCGGAGGACGGCCGGTCCGTCTCCCGGATCTCCGAGGCCGTGCTCTACACGGACGCGCTGGACACCGAAATCAGCGACCGGACCGCGGACGTGCTGAAGGGCCTCCCGTTCAGGGAGCAGGCCGTCCGGGACGCGCTCATCCGCGCGAACCTCGGGGAGGTGTGCGCGCTTCTTGAGACATTTCCCGAAAATGACACCGAATAACGAAGGCAGCCGCGTCTCCCGGAGATGACACCGGAAGGACATGCGTCCGGAGAGCCGCGCAATGAGGAGGAATATAGAAAAATGCGTCACTTCGACCTGTTTGTCATCGGCGCCGGGCCGGGCGGCTATGAAGCCGCGCTCGAGGCGGCCGGCATGGGAAAGACCTGCGCCGTCGCGGAGGAGCGCGAGATCGGCGGGGTCTGCCTGAACAGGGGCTGCATCCCCACGAAATCGCTGCTCAAATCCGCCCGTCTCATCGCGGACTTAAGAGCTTCCGGCAAAGACAGCGCCGGCCCGCCCTTGAGTCAAGGTCCCGCGGCGTCCGCGGGCGGGGGCCTGTCCGACGATCCCGCGGCAATGCTCGCGAAGGCAGCCGAGACGGAGAAGAAACTCCGCGAGGGCATCGAATTTCTGCTGAAGAAGGGAAAAGTCGAACTCTTCCCGGTCCGCGCGAAAGTCATCGCCCCGGGCAGGGTGCTCGCGGGGGACGAGGAGGTCTCGGCGGACCACATCCTGCTTGCGACGGGGTCGCGGCCGGCCATGATCCCCGTCCCGGGGGCGGACCTCCCCGGCGTCTATACAAGCGACGACCTCCTGACCGGGAGCGGCGTCAACTGCCGCCATCTCGTCATCGTCGGCGGCGGCGTGATCGGGGCGGAATTCGCTGAGTTTTACCGCGATCTCGGCAGGGAAGTCACGGTCATTGAGGCGCTCCCCCGCCTTCTTCCCAAGCTCGACAGGGAGCTCGGCCAGAGTCTCGCGATGTCCTTCAGGAAGCGCGGGATCGACGTCCACACGGGCGCCCTTCTCTCCTCCATCACCGCGGACGGGGACACCCTCCGGCTCTCCTTCACCGAGAAAGACCGGGATGAGGCCGTCAGCGGGGACGCCGTCCTGCTCTGCACAGGGCGCCGCCCGAACACGGAGGACCTCTTCGCCGGGGAAGCCGTGCCGGAGATGACGAAGGGATACGTCATGACCGACGGAGACGGCAGGACGTCGCTGCCCGGCATCTGGGCAATCGGCGACATCGCCGGCGGATCCATGCAGCTCGCCCACACGGCCTCGAACGAGGGGAAGCGCGCCGTTCACGCCATGTTCGGGGACCCGCTCCCCGCGCCGGGGCCGGTCCCGTCGTGCATATTTACGGAGCCCGAGATCGCGTCCGTCGGCCTCACCCAGGAGGAGGCAAAAGAAGCCGGCATCAGCGTGATCTCAAAGAAAGCCCTGACCTCGGCCAACGGCAGGTCCATGGTGGAGGGGACCGACCGGGGCTTCGCGAAGCTCATCTGGTCCGCGGAGGACCACCGCCTCCTCGGTGCCCAGCTCATGTGCGCGCACGCCTCCGAGATGATCGGGGGACTCGGCGCCCTGATCCGGTGCGGAGCGACGGCGGAGGATCTCTCCGCGTCGGTCTGGCCGCATCCGACGGTCAGCGAGATCATAGCCGGCGCGTCCGTCCTTTAGGGCGGTCCCTTAGGGCGATCCCTTAGGGCGGCTGAAACATATACGGACATTTACAAAGGGGCGCCCCCGCTTTACAGGCGCCCCTTTATGTGTTATGTTGAAATCAGGAAAAGAGATGGAAGGAGGTGGCCCGATGCCGCGCCGAAGCATAGAGCGTCCCGCCAGGACATCAGGGGGACTGATCGATATGAAGACCGGAAAACCGGCGGAGAAGCAGCCCCTGCCGGCTCTCTGCGAGAGGATCCGCTTCTTCCGGGAGCGGGCGGGCATGGAGCAGAAGGCGCTGGCGAAGCGGATCGGCGTCACGTCGAACGCTGTCAGCAACTGGGAGAACGGAAGGGGAAGGCCGGACGTCAACCTCCTTCCGGACATCAGCGCCGCGCTCGGCATCACCCTCTATGATCTCTATGACATCGGGGATCCCTCCGCGCGCTGCACGCCCGGGGAGGAGCAGTTCCTCAGCCGGTACCGGCAGCTGAGCGCCGGGCACCGGATGGCCGTGGACCGCATCGTCGACACGCTCCTGCAGGTGCAGGACGCGGAGAGCTGTCCCCCGATCCGGAAGCTCACCCGCTATCAGAAGTCCCTGGCCGCGGGCGTGGGCGATCCGACGGAATTCGACGGCGAGGGGGAACCGATCTACCTCTACTCGTCCCGGGAGGTGGACCGCGCGGACTGCGTCTTCACCGTCAACGGCGACAGCATGGAGCCGAAATTCCGCGACGGGGATATGGTCCTCGTCTCCCGCATCCCGGACGCCCCCGACCTGCAGAGGGGCGAGATCGGCGCGTTCATCGTCGGCAACGAGACCTACATCAAGGTGTACGGGAAGAATGCGCTCGAGTCGCTGAATCCGGACTACCGGCCGATGCGGTTCCACGACGCCGAGACCGTCTACCTGATCGGCAGGGTCGGCGGGATCCTGGATCCGTCACAGGTCGCGTCCCCGGAAGACGTGGAGAAATACAGGCTTCTTCACCCGGACGGGGAACCTTTCTGAGGGCTGCCCTTCGCCCCCTGCCCGGAGAACCGCCTGATGTACCGCCTGTAAACCAGGTAGGAGATGAGCGCCACGATGGCGTCGCTCACGAACTGCGACCAGGCGAGTCCGTCCGTGCCGAACAGCGCGTTCAGCAGGAACAGCATCGGGATGTTCACGAAGAGCCACCGCATGACGGCGAGCCAGAACGCGTACCTGCCCTCGCCGAGCGCCTGAAAGAAATGCACATAGATAAAGCTGAGGAACATCAGGACCGTCGCGAGCGCGCGTATTCTGAGGAACCGCGCGCCGTAGGCGACCGTCGCGGGGTCGGCGATAAATATCCTGATCAGCACCGGCGCGAAGATCTCGTAGAGGATGATGCTGATGACCGCTATCGCGGCGCCGGTCAGGCGCGTGAACGAAAGCGTCTCCTCCATCCGCTTCATATTTCCGGCCGAGAAGTTGTACGCCGCAAGCGGCACCATCCCGAGGCACAGCCCGATCCCGATGTTGAGCGGCAGCCGCTCGACTTTCAGCACGATTCCCATCGCGGCGAGGGCGACATCGCCGTGCCCCGCCATCAGGCGGTCGAGCACGATGTAGTCGAGATCAAAGAGGAACGGCCCGAGCGCCGCGGGAAGTCCCACCGCGAAAAATGACTTCACATGCTCCGCCGCCGGGTTCGAGAAGCGCGGCGAGAAGTTCAGCACCTCGCTCTTCATTCGGAAAATGACCACAAGGAAATACACGCAGACAATCACGTTCGACAGCGCGGTGGCGATGCCCGCGCCGAGGTTCTCATTTCCGCGGGGAAGAATCACGAACATGAAGAGCGGGTCCAGCGCGATATTGATCAGGCCGCCCATGGAGATGCCGAATCCGGCCTGCCTCGCCCTCCCGGCATTCCTCAGGAGGCTGCTCATCGTCATGGACAGCACGGTCGGAATCGCTCCTGCGACAATGACGCAGGACGCGTAGGCCCTGGCGTATCCGTACGTGTCGTCGCTGGCCCCGAGCGCCCTCAGGATCGGGTGCATTCCGACGCCCACGATGAGGGAGAACAGCGCCCCCGACAGGATCGAAAACCAGAAGCTGAATGCCGCGACTTTCCTCGCATCGCCGATCCGGTCCCTGCCGAGAAGCCTCGCGATCAGGGTTCCGCCGCCAGCCCCGGCGATATTCGCGAACGCGATCGAGACGTTGTAGATCGGCAGGATCAGGGAGGCTCCCGCCACCATCAGCGGATTGTTGGCCCTTCCGATGAAGAAGGTGTCCGCCATGTTGTAGATAAGAACGATCAGCTGGCCGATGATCGTGGGAATCGCCATGGCGGCAACAGCCCTCGGGACCGGAAGCTCCTCGAAGAGATACCGGCTCCTCTGCTGTTCATCCGTGCCCTTCATGTGAACCACCTCACCTCGCTCCTGCCCTGATCAGGTTTCTGTAACAGAAGCTGATCAGAAATGGTTTCAGCGCGTCCGCCCAGAGTACAATCCACGCCGCGACGCCGAACATATCAGAAGGCCTCTCCATGGATTCCCCGGTTGCCAGAAGGGCAATGACATATAACCCCAGACAGATAAACGGAATTCCCCTGACTATGCTCAGCCCGGCGAGGCGCGTCCTTCTGAAACCCGGGTCGGGTTCCGGCGATCCTGTCTCAATGCCGACCGTCCGCATCGTCTTCGCGACGTCGCTGTGATAGCAGAGATTCATTATCAGTATCAGGATGATGACGACGCACGCGACAATCAGCCAGGATTTCTCTATATTCGCCGCCCAGGATTTCACATTCATCTTCTTCGCATACGCGTCGAGCCTGTATAGATAAAACGCCTCGAATGCCACCGCGAGAACCAGAAAAACCATGTGCAGCCGATATATCACGCCGATCCCGGACGCGCCGAAGCCCGCAAACCGCAAGGTCAGCGACAGTACCGCCTCGACGGCAACCAGGACCAGAAAGAAGGTGACAGCCGCCAGCACGATAACCCAGGTCACCACGGAAAACGCGACGGTATTCAGCGCGTTCCCGGCCGCGGCATACTCCTCAGCGCCAAACAGATACTTCACATAGCCCGAAAAAATCCCGGGCAAAACCTCCTCCAGTATCCCCAGGTCATACGATCTCCGCAGGGCCAGGATCAGCGGTTCATACAAAGAATACAGCACGAAGACGGCCGCAGCCCCTTCCGCCGCCTTGACCAGGGACAGGGCTGTCGCCGGTATTCTCCTGATATACTCTTCCGCAAATGCACTTCTCACCGCCGATCCCTCCTTCCCATCGCTTCGACAGCACGTCCGGGCGCGTCCGGGCCTGTGTGGCCTATATATTCAGCTCCCTGTAAAACGCGCTCACAACCTCCGCCGAATGGCGCAGCGCCGACCTCTCGTCGTTCGTCAGCCTGATCTCGACGATCTCCTTGGCGCCGTCCGCCCCGAGAATCGTCGGGACGCTCAGGTAGGCGCCGTCGATCCCGTACTGCCCGTCGACCCAGACGCTGACCGGCAGAATGCGGTTCTCGTTGAAGAGGATGGATTTGATGATCGCCGTCGTCGATGCCGCGATCCCGTAGCAGGTATTGCCCTTGCGGTTGAAGATCTCCCATCCCGCCTGCTTCACCTCGGCGAGCAGCTGCTCGCGGTTGAGATCCTTCGTGCGCTCGGCGTTGTCGATGAGGACGTCGCTCAGGTACTTCCCGCCGATCGTCGAGGAGTCCCAGCTGATCATCTCCGTGTCCCCGTGCTCGCCCAGAATGAACGTCTCCACGTTCTTCGCGTCCAGGTCGTAGCGGTCGGCGAGGCTGCAGCAGAGCCGCGCGGTATCCAGCGCCGTGCCGCTGCCGATCACCCTTGACGAGGGGAGGCCCGACACCTTCCACGTGTAGTAGGTCATGATATCGACGGGGTTCGATACGACGATAAAGATGCCGTCGAATCCGCTCTCCATCACCGAATTCACGATGCTCTTTATGATATTCATGCTCGGCGCCAGCATCTCAAGGCGGTTGTGGGAGTCCTTCGGCATCGGCGCGGAGGCCGTGATCACGGCGATGTCCGCGTCGGCCAGATCCTCGTATCCGCCGGCTTTCACCTTGATGTTCCGGTTCATGAAGTATACGGCGTGCTTCATGTCAAGCGCTTCCGCGTAGGCCTTGTCCCTGTTGACGTCAATAAGAAGGACTTCCTCGCAGAGGCCCTGATTGATAATGCTGTAGGCGGTGGTGGAACCGACGTTGCCGGCGCCGATCACCGCGACTTTGGAATTTTTGAAGCTCATCCGGTTTTCCTCCTCCTCTGTATATGTCTGGTGATTCCTGATGTCCGTTCCGGGCCGAAAGAACCTGTGCCAACTGTTATCTATTCTATCAGATTTCACCGCATTTATGGAATATATCGTTGTGTCCCTCTGATTTGAGCGCTTATACCGATAACCCGGTGACGGCGCGGGTGAACATAAACGAACACATATGTGCTGTTTTATCCCCTTTACATTCTTTTATTTATGTGTTACCCTGTCCTCAGACGGACGTCATTCGGAGCGGCGCAGTCAGGCCGTACCAAACGACGCGCTTTGGGTTTCCGAAGCACTGCCGTCTGAAATGATGCGGTCCGGAACGATTCGGGGGGTGATGCGGCGTGGAACGGATCTACATCTGTATCGACCTGAAATCCTACTACGCCTCCGTCGAGTGCGTCTACCGCGGACTCGATCCGCTGAA
>CACYEN010000019.1 GCA_902773435.1 uncultured Lachnospiraceae bacterium
ATCCTCCGGGGATCCGCCCTCATCGGCGGGTTCCGCCTCCGGGTTATCGTCAGCTTCATTTCCTCCGGACGGCTCATCCTGAGGTACTTCCTCCGGCTCATCCTGAGGTACGTCTTCCGGTTCGTCCTGAGGTACGTCTTCCGGCTCCTCCTGAGGTTCGTCCTCCGGTTCGTCCTGAGGCTCCTCCTGAGGTTCGTCCTCCGGCTCTTCTTCGGCCTGATCCTCCGCAGCGCCATCGTCACCCGGGAGTTCCTCCTCAAAGAATTCCCCCGCGAGTTCCTCCTCCGCGGTATCCATCCCTGAATCCGCCGCACCGGCGAGGAGCTCCCCTTCCCCGTCCATGTTCATCAACGCTCCGTCGGCGACCGCTTCCGCGCTCTCCGTCACATCTGGAGCCGCGGCATAAACAGCACCGGACACTCCCGTAAAGAGCATGGCCGATGTGAGAATCCACGCAAGACCCCTTTTCATTCTCCGGAATTTTTTCATCATACTCCCTGCCTCCCTGAGAAAGCGCCTTTACGCAAGGCATATTCTATTGAATTATAGCACACTCTTCCGATAAAGTCTCAGAATTTTACAAAGGATGCGCGGATGCGTGGCGAAAAAACCCGTGTCGGCACGGCCGGGGCGGATCCGGCGGGACGGCGGGAAGCCGCGGAAGGACATAAAAGGGCATGAAGAGGCCGGAAAAGGCGGGATGTCCTGCCGCTCATTTCCGGCTCATTTTTCACTCTTTTGGATTAAAAGGTTTGCATTTTCATTAATGATCTGGTACTCTTATTTATTAGAATTATATTTATGCGTACTCCCGTCAAGCGCGGACTGCACACCTGCGCGGGATCATTTTCCCTCATAGATGATCCGAACGGAGTCGGGCCCGGCAGCTCCCCCGCTGCCGGGCCTTTTTATGTGGTCTCGTCTGCCGTTACCTCCCGGTACCTGTATGGGGGCACGGGATCCGCTGCTTCACCCTCGCCGCCACCGTCATCCGGCTGCCCGCCGGAATCGTCTCCTCCCGGTAGCGGAACCGCGTGTAACCGCAGAAGGACGCGACCCGCCTGTTGAATGCCGCCTCTGAGATCTTCCGCCCGTTGTCGGAGCAGACGCTCCTGCCGTTCCTCTTCTCCCGGAAGAGCTCCCTCGCGAGGTTAACCCTCGTCCCCTTCAGCCTGAAGATATGGCAGGCCGTCCCGCTGTCCCACACATTCCTGATGATGACGCGGCCGTTCTCCGCGTCGCAGCAGATCGTCGATCCCGAGGGGATCAGCATCTCCTCCGTGAGAACCGCCGTCTTCCGGGTCTTCGGGTTCCAGGTGCAGATGTATGCCCTGAAATTCTTCACGCAGATCATATCCTCGGTGCCGTTCCTGTCCAGGTCGGCAATCATGTACCTGCTGATGCTCTTCCCGCTGCAGTAGGACTGAAGGGCCCGCTTCGCGGCGGACGGGGATGCCGCGCTCGCCGGAACCGCGACGGTGGCGGCGCAGGCCGCCAGAAATGTCACCATGGATCTCACAAACTTTTTGTTCTTCATATCCGCTGTTCCTCCTCTCACGGCCTGACCGTACCAGATCAGGCCTGCCGTTCTGTAAACCCGGGATGCCGCGTCCTCACACGAAGGCCACAAGGGCCGGAACCATCAGCACCGCCATCACCACCAGAAGCATCAGGAGCATCGGGAGAAGGAGCTTGGTCCCCGCCTCCTCCCCGAGCACCCGCGCCCTCTTCTTGCGCTCCTCGACCGCCTCCGCCGCCTCCCTGCGGAGGATCTCCCCGAGTTCGCTCCCACCTCTCGTCACGCTCTGGGAGAGAAGCGTCGCGAATGTCTTGTACTCCCTCGCGGCGCACCGCCTGCCGAGATTCCGGTACGCCTCGAACTCCGCGACGCCGTGCTCCATCTCGAGGGATGTCCTGACGATCTCCTCGCTGCCGGGTCTCACCTCCCCGCGTTCGGCGAGGCTTTTCCTGTAGTCGTCCCTTATCCTCGCGAATGCCTGCCGAAGGCTCATCCCGGCGGACGTCAGGAGGACCAGTTTATTCACGATGTTCGGATATTCCAGCCTCATCTGTTCCGTCCTCTTCTCGCGGGCGATCTCCTTCACCCTGACTCTCGAGTAGACGAACAGGACTGCCGCGAGGATGCCGATGAAGAGGATCGAGGCACCGGCATTTCCGCTCCTCGTCTCCCACGAGGCGTCCATCCCGTCGATGGTCTCCGGCAGGCTGACCCGCTCCTCCGTCGCGTCGTTCTGCCTCGCGATCTCGGACCTGACATTTCCGAGAAATGTCTCCTCCGCGCTCCGTTCCTTCGGATACACGGTGAGGGGGATCCCGCACTCCCTCGTCTCCTCCTCAAATGTGATCTCGGCGGTCAGCGTGACCGGCGCGCCCTCCTCCGGCACGCCCTCCTGCAGGACTCCGTCCCAGTCGAGGAGGTCGGGCCTGTCCGTCATCCAGGAGACCTTCACCGGCAGTCCCTCTATCTTCTCGGGGAGCACGACGTCCCTGCTCACGCGGTCGGCCGGCATCCCCTGCAGGACAAGGTCCGGCAGCCGGGACGCCGCGTCGACGAGAAGGGCCTCGGTCTCCGCGGGGCTCATCTTCCGCGAGCTGACCTGCAGCTCCACCTCGTGCTGCTCCCCGCCGACCGTCAGGGCGAGCTCGGCGGTGTCGTCCGCCGCACCGTACTCTCCCCTCGTGAGATAGCCCTTTGCGGCGGTGTCCTCCGTCTTCGTCTGATACTGCAGCGCCGCTCCAAGAAGATCCGCCGCGAAGATGATCAGGAGCGCCGTGCGGACCGTCTCCTCGGCCGCATAGGCCGAGAGCGTCGGCAGGTGTCCTCTCAGAAAGCGCGCGGATCTGCGGAAGAGCCCCCCCGAGCAGATAAAGAGCACGAGATACATGGCCAGAATCGCGATGAAAGGGTAATAGTTCTCCACTCCTTGCCTCCTGTTCCAGCTGTCCGGGCTCCCTTCCCGGTCCCGCCGCCCGTCCTCACTGTCCTAAGTGTCCTCAGCGTCTTCGCCGTCCTCACTGCTCTTCGCTCTCACACGCGGATCGCGGCGATCTTCCCGCTCCACCACACGGCGGCCGCATAGACGAGCAGGCAGCCCGTCATGACGGCCGCACCGAAGGAAGTCGTGTACATGACGTCGAGAAAGCCGGGCGACGCCGCCGTCATATAGAGGATGATCCCGGCGGGCATAACTGCCATGATCCGCTGCTCCATCTTCTTTGCGGCCAGGGTCGTCTCGATCTCCCTCTCGACGTCGAGCTTGCCGCCGATCGACTCCGCGGCGCTCCTCAGGATTCCCGCCATATCGCCCCCCATCCGCTTCGCCGTCGTGAAGACCGCCGCGAAATTCTCGATGTCCTCGACGCCGGACCTCCCGGCAAAATCCAGCAGGACGTCCTCCATCGGCACCGAGACGCGGATCTGGCGGGCAATCCACACGAATTCCCTCGTGACGTCGGAGTCCTCCCCGATCGTGTCCTGCAGATCCCGCGCCGCGGCGGGAAACGCGTTCTCCACCGACCTCCCCGCCCGCAGCGAGACGGTCAGGGAATTGAGCGCGGTCCTGAAATCCCAGGCGAGCTTCTTCCGCCTCGCCTCCGACCTCTGCCGGCGTACGGTCCGGATATAGAGCGGGAGGATCGGCGCCGCGGCGGGAAGGACCTGCCACCTCCTGTAGAAGAGCCAGGCGATCGAGACGGCCAGCAGCGCGTAGACGGCCAGGACTCCGGCGAATTCCTTTCGCCCGAACCTGTAGGTGCGGTAATCCGTCTTGAGGTCGGGGGATCGGTTTCCCGCCCTCTCCCTCCGGCTCTCCGCGGGACGCGCGCGTCTTCCCGGCAGCAGGGCGCCCGGGGGCTTCATCGTGAGCTTCGGCATTTTGAGAGACATGTCCTTCCTCCTTACTTCTCCGCCTGCGGCGGGATCCCGCTCCTCTCAAGCTTCAGCGTGTGGATGAGCGTCCCCGTCCTTAGAAGCGCACCGGCCCTGTCGTCCCACCTGAAGAGGGAATTCAGCTTCACGTCGCCGTCCTCGAGGCCGTCGACCTCGGCGATCTCCAGCACGCGGCGCGACCTGTCGCGCAGCCGCCCCAGATGGACGAGGATATCGACGCCCGAGGCAATCTGCCTCCTGATCGCGGGGAGCGGCAGGGGGAAAGCCATCAGGACCATCGTCTCGAGCCTCGAGACCGCGTCGGGACAGCCGTTCGCGTGGATCGTGCTCATGCTCCCGTCATGCCCGGTATTCATGGCCTGCAGCATATCGACCGCCTCGCCGGATCTCACCTCGCCGACGACGATCCGGTCCGGTCTCATCCGGAGCGCGGACTTGATCAGGTCCCTGATCGTGATCTCCCGGTTGCCCTCGAGGTTCGCGTTCTTCGCCTCCAGGCGGACCAGGTTCGCGATCCCCTGGATCTGCAGCTCGGCGTTGTCCTCGATCGTGATGATCCTCTCCTCCCTCGGGATAAAGTTGGACATCGCGTTCAGAAATGTCGTCTTCCCCGCCGAAGTCCCTCCCCCGATGATCATCGAGTAGCCCGCGGCGACCAGCGACTTCAGGAATCCGGCCGCCTCCTCCGTGATGCTTCCGAGGTCGATGAGCTTCTCCATCGTGATCGGTTCCTCGGGAAACTGGCGGATCGTCAGGATCGGCCCGTCCAGCGCGATCGGGGCGACGACGGCGTTGACGCGGCTCCCGTCGGCGAGCCGCGCGTCGACGATCGGGTTCTGTTCGTTGACGACGCGGTTGCATTTTCCGACGATCTGCTGGATGACGTCCTCGAGCTTCTCTCTCGACGAAAATGTCTTCTCCCACCGCCGGATCCTCCCGTCCCGCTCGATAAAGATGCAGCCGGGTCCGTTCACCATGATCTCCGTCACCTTCTTGTCGTCGATCAGGTCCTGGAGGATGTCCAGCCTCCGCACCGAGGCGAACAGCTCGCGGCCGAGCGACACCCTGTCCGCGATGGGCAGGTAGTCGGACCGGCTGCTCTCGAGCACGAGGGCGTCGATCATCCCCCGGATCTCGTCGTCCCCGGCGTCCCCGCGCGTGTCGAGCTGTTCCATCAGCTTCGCGCGCAGTACCCGGTAGCGCTCCCTTCTCTTCATCCCGTTCCGGCCCCCTCTCCGCAGATTCCGCGCGGCCGCGGACTCCCCATCTCAATATTCACGCGCTGCCGCCGCTGCCCTCTCCCGATAAGCGCGCACTGTCACAGCCTCTCCCTCTCGATGCATTCCTCCGCGCACCGCCCGACAGGCCCATAGGCCATCGCCTCAAACCAGTCCCCGTGCGAAGGAAGCGGATCCGCCGGAATCCGCAGCCTCCGGATCCTCCCCCTCACCTTCGCGAAGGCGGACGCCCTCAGAAGCTTCGCGAATTCGGCGGTCTTCGCTTCGGCGGGCATGTCATTTCCCGGGTACGGCATGTAGATCACGTCGCACTCCTCCAGGAGTTCCGGCATGAGGAGCGGAATCTCGCCCATATCCAGTACGAGCGCCTCGTAGGTCGAGTCGGTCCGGAACGCGGCAAACAGGATCCTCCATTCCTCCGGGGTCACCCCGAAGAGCTCCGCCGCCGACTCGAACGGCGGGAGATACCCGAGACCCCTGAACTCCCGGATGAGCGGCAGGATCCGCGCCATCAGGTTCTTCTCGCCCTGACGGATGTAGTAGATGAC
>CACYEN010000020.1 GCA_902773435.1 uncultured Lachnospiraceae bacterium
CTCCACCGGAAACCGGACAGCCAGACGAAACAGAAGATCCGGAGGCGGTGGATCAACCGGTGCCCGCGGAAGAAACACGCGCCCGCGGAGCTCCGTCAATATCCCCGTGCTGATCGGAGTTCTTGCGGCGGTTCTGATCGTCGCGATATTCGGCTGGAGAGCCGGCGTGAACAGACGGGGAACACTGAGCGCCCGGAAACTGAGCGGAACTTCCGCGGGCTCCGGAGAGGTTTCTGACGGGAGTTCCGCCGGAAGCATTGATGGAACCGCCGCCGGCAGCACCGGGGGAAGTGCTGACGGAAACACAGCTGGAACTGCCGGAACCGGCGAAGGTGCCGACGGCAGCGCCTCCGGAAACAGCACGGCTTCTCCCGCCCCGCCGCGGGATAAGAAATACGCTTCGCCGATGGACCGGTACCATCTGGATGACCATTTCTTTGACGGGTGTCCCGCGCGCGACGTCCAGCTGCTGACGCCGAACGAGTACTCGCGCCCGCAGACCCCGCTTGAGGTGGTCAATGACATCGTCGTTCATTACGTGGATGAGCCGACTTCGACCGCCATGCAGAACAGGGACTACTTTGAGAGCCTGAAGGACGGGTCCGGGAGGTCGGTCAGCAGTCATTTTGTGATAGGGCTGGAGGGGGAGATCGTTCAGTGCGTTCCGCTCGGAGAGGTCGCCTACGCCTCGAATCACAGAAACGGCGACACGATCTCGATAGAGTGCTGCCACCCTGATGATACCGGGGAGTTCACTTCGGCAACTTACAAGTCCTGCGTCGATCTCTCGGCGTGGCTGTGCTACGCGTTTGAGATCACTCCGGACCACGTCATCAGGCACTACGATGTCAACGAAAAATACTGCCCGATCTACTACGTGCTCAACCCGGAGGAATGGGACAGATTCAAGGAAAAAGTGGCGGAGCGCTACGATCAGTACGTCAGGGAGCTCGGCCCCATCTGAGACAGGTGAGGTATAAAAATGGACATTCTTCATCAGAACTATGAAAAACTGAAGACCATCCTCGCCGGGACGGACGGCGTCGCGGTCGCCTTCTCGGGAGGCGTCGACTCAGCCCTGCTGCTCTACGCGGCAAAAGAAGTCCTCGGTGAAAAGGCGGTTGCTGTCACGGCGTCGATACACTCATTTCCGGAGAGGGAACTCCGGGATGCCGTCGAATTCTGCCGGGCCAGGGGGATCCGCCAGATCATCTGCAGAATCGACGAGCTGGAAATTGAGGGCTTCCGGGAGAATCCGCCGGACCGCTGCTATATCTGCAAGAGAGCGCTGTTTACGAAGATGATCGGGGAGGCGGAGAAAGAAGGCTTCTCCGTGGTCGCGGAGGGATCCAATACAGACGACACCGGGGATTACAGGCCCGGCGCGAGAGCGATCCGGGAGCTGGGGGTGGCGAGCCCGCTGCGGGAGGCCGGCCTTTCCAAGCAGATGATCCGGGACCTGTCGGAGGAATTCGGGCTCCCGACGTGGGACAAGCCGAGTTACGCCTGCCTTGCGACGAGATTTGTATACGGGGAGACGATCACGGTGGAGAAGCTCAGGATGGTGGAGCGCGCCGAGGACCTGCTGCTCGGACTGGGATTCCGTCAGATGAGGGTCCGCATCCACGGGGACAGCACCGCGAGGATAGAGGTTCCCGAAAAGGATATTCCGGAGCTTGTCGCCCGGAGGGATGAGATCGTCCCGAGGTTCCGCGAGATCGGTTTTCTTTATACCGCCGCCGACCTTGCGGGTTACCGGACCGGCAGCATGAATGACGCCCTGCGAACGGGGAAATGACCGCATGGCCGCCGGGCCGGGGAGAAAGCGCCCTGCGAATTGAGTCTTATTTACGGAAAAAAGAGTTAAACTGATTTGTCCGAATGCTGAAATACTGAGACCGGAGGAGGAAGACAATGCCGATACTGAAATTCAAGACACCGAAACTTGACCGCAACGCCCCGTGCTGGTGCGGAAGCGGCCGCAAATACAAGCAGTGCCACGAAGCGTTCGATGAGAAGCTCCGCCACGCCGAGATGATGGGCCACACGGTCCCGGCGCACGCATTGATCAAGTCGCCGAAGGATATAGAGGGGATCAGGGAGAGCGCGAAAGTCAATATCGCGGTGTTGGACGCCGTGGCCGACCGGATCGAGATCGGCATGAGCACGGCTGATATCGATCGGATCGTCCAGGAGGTGACGAGGAACGCCGGCGCGATTCCCGCCACGCTCGGGTACGACGGATATCCGAAGAGCGTCTGCACGTCCGTCAACGACGAGGTCTGCCACGGGATTCCGGATGAGAAGGTGATCCTGAAGGACGGCGACATCGTCAATGTCGACGCTTCGACGATCCTGAACGGGTATTTTTCGGATTCTTCGAGGATGTTCTGTCTCGGAAATGTCTCCGAGGAGAAGAAGCGCCTCGTCCAGGTGACAAAGGAGTGCGTGGAAATCGGTATCAAACACGTGGTGCCCTGGACATTCCTCGGCGACATGGGTGACGCCGTCCACCAGCACGCGCTGAAAAACGGCTACTCCGTCGTCAGGCAGATCGGCGGACACGGCTGCGGACTCGCGTTCCATGAGGATCCGTGGGTCAGCTATGTGAGCACGCCGGGTACCGAGATGATGATGGTGCCGGGGATGGTGTTTACAATCGAGCCGATGGTCAACATGGGGACCGACGAGATCTACCAGGACGAGGAAAACGGCTGGACGATCTACACCAAAGACGGGAAGCCTTCCGCGCAGTGGGAGGTGCAGGTTCTGGTCACGGAAGACGGATGCGAGGTGATTACCTACTGAGGCGCATCTGCCGCCCGCTGACCCGTCTTCGGAGGAGCGGGATGTGAAAGCCGGCGGCTTTTAAGGCCATGTGAAACAAGGCCTTACGACACCGCGTTCACAAGGCAGTCGGTCAGCGAATTGTCCGTAAAGAGCGTATTCGCGCTGTAGAGGAACAGGATATCCGTGATCCCGTTCGACCGGATCAGCGTCGAAGGATTGTCGTAGTAGTAGCGCGGATCGACCATGATGATCCTGTCGTAGTAGGGAATCAGGAACTGCACGAAGCTGTTCGCGTAGGAATCCTTGAACAACATAAGATTCTTTCCGGTCCGTGCCGCGGTGCGGATCTCGACGACCGGATGATTGCCCCCGAGAAAGACCTGGTACTGGTCTTTCTCATTTAATTTGTCGAGATCATAGATCGACGACCGCGTGACCTGCTCGTCGGGAATCGAGATGTAGTAGAGCACGCCGGGCTTCGGGACGTACACCTCGATCTTGTCCCTTGTCCCGTAGCGGCCGCTCTGCGAGCCCAGTGTCCCGAGAAATGTGTAGGAGAGCGGAAGACAGTCGTACTCCGTGCTCGGATTGTCGATGCCGAGCTGGGACGCCGTGTTATCGAACACGGTCTTCGCCCCCAGTCCGGTCCAGTGGTGGTCGGTCCGGTAGTAGAGCTGGTCGCCGCTGTGCGCCTGCAGTACGGACGCCGCGTCGACAAATGACACCGACTGCGGCAGCGCCGCCGCCAGGTCGGAGATGTCCCGGAGCTGGTCCCTGACCGGGGCGTCCGGGGGAAGCCTGTCGGGAATGACCGCCGCCGCGCAGGGGACGAGCATCATGCGGATGCTGACATTTTCAAACTGGCTCGCAAATGACGACATCGCCTCGACGAGCGACTTCTGCTTTGCCGGATCCGGCGTCTCCGGATCCGCGAAGAGATAGTTATCGCTCCCGATATAGACCCCGTGGGAAATCCTGGAGCCGAGCAGATACTCCTCCGCCGAGCGGAGCGAGACGAAGCTGTCCCTCAGGAAGAACTGGTCGCTGAAGTGGTCGGTCACGTCTTTGAAAAATGACCCGTCTCTCAGGCCGTCAACTGAAAATGACGCCCTGCCCGCGAGGTTCCGGTTCTCATTTGCCGAGAATCCCCGGTCGGGGATGACGACACAAAGGAGCAGGAAGAGAAGGATGAAGACGGCCGCGGCGACGCTGACGACGGCGGAAATCTTCAGTTTCCTGTGCTCTGTCTCCGCGTCGGGATGTTCGGACGGCGGACTCAGCAGTGATTTCAGCTTATCTAACAATAGGTTACCCCCTCATGCTGTCCCTTAAGGCAGCCCCAGATCAGAACTTGAAGTAGAGGAACGACGAGTACGTGCCGGAGAGCATGGCCGCCGTCGCGCTCACGAGCAGGAACAGGTTTCCGCAGACGGCGATTCCCGTGGCGAGGGACCTGTTCATCTTGAGACGGTTCTCCGTGATCAGGCCGTTCCAGATCCTCGACGGGATTTCGGTCGAGCCGATCACCGCGATGATGAGCAGGACCAGATTCCCCCTGAGTGCGAAGAGTGCCGTGCTGTCAGCGAATCCGACCGGGCTCTGCCCGAACATGAAAGAGAGATGCCGGAACGCCGCGCTTATCGAGCTCGAGAAGAAGAACACCCAGCCGATGAAGGCGGCGAGATCGGTGAGCAGGATCCTGACGACGGAAGGGACATTTTTCATCACCTTGTTCAGGACCCACCGGTCGAGAATCACGAACGCGCCGTTGTAGAGTCCCCATACGAGGAAGTTCAGAGTATTTCCGTGCCAGATGCCGGTCAGCACCCACACGGTCAGGAGATTGATGAGGATCCGCCCGCCGGAGACGCGGCTTCCTCCCATCGGGAAGTAGACGTACTGCTTAAACCAGTTCCCGAGAGAAATGTGCCATCTCCGCCAGAACTCGGCCATAGATTTCGAGAGATAGGGGTGGTCGAAGTTCTTGTCGAAACGGAACCCGAACATGCCCGCGAGTCCGATCGCCATGTCGGAATATCCGCTGAAGTCGAAATACAGCTGCAGGCTGTAAAAGATCATGCTGAGCCAGGCCGAGAGCACGGACATGGAGCTGCCGGTCACCGCGGAGAACGCCGCGCCGAGGCTGTCCGCTATGAGCGCCTTCTTGAAGAGCCCGACGAGGAACAGCGAGAACCCGGAATACAGCTGCTTCCGCGTGAGTTCGCGCTCCCTGAGCTGCTTCTCCATATCGGCGTACTGCACGATCGGGCCGGAGGTGACTTTCGGGAAAAATGTCACGTACACGAGGAAACTCAGCGGATTCACCTGCACCTCTGCTCTTCCCTGCCACAGGTCGAAGAGATAGGAGAGTACCGTGAATGTGTAGAAGGAGATGCCGAGCGGCATGGAGCCCGCGATGTACTTGAACACGGCGAGAAGGAAGATGTTCGCCGCGCAGCCCGCTGCGAGCATAACCTTCATGGCTCGCACCGCGCCCTTCTTTTTGAGGACACCGGCTTCCAGCCCCGTCAGGTAATTGAACAGGACGGAGAAGAGCAGGAATATGAGATTTTCAGGCTTTCCCCACGCATAGAAGAGCAGGCTCGCCGCGACGAGCACGATGTTCTTCCCGCGCTTCGGGACCAGGTAATACGCCGCGAGCGCGATCGGGAGAAAGACGAATACGAAGTAAATGCTGCTGAATACCACTTGGAACTGGCCTCCGGGGTACGTATTTATGTGATAGTAATTAGAGAGCCTCCCTCAGGGCGCTGCGGACCTTCTGCGGGTTATTGCCCGAGTAGAAGAGGCAGTAGCCGCCCTCGGATACGGTGACGCTGTTCTCCAGCATCTCCGTCTGGTCGACGCCGTAGCCGTTGAAGCTTGCAAGCTGCGTCTCGAGACGCCGGTTGATCGCGTCGAGCACGGCGGGCTCCTGGGACTCGTCCGCGAGGCGGACGAGAAGGAGTTCCTCAGCCCCCATGTTCGTCTTCGGACAGTAGAGGGCCACACCGCCGAAGGAGGAGGGATCAAAACCGTACAGGCGGCGGATCATCTGGTTGTCGCCCTCGTTGGTGTTCCCGAGATCCGCGGAGGCGGTTACCGCCGACATCATCAAGTCGAACGGCGTCTCGCTCGCCTTCTTTACCCGCAGCCCCCCGAAAATGAGGAGGCAGACGCCGGCGAAAGCGAACCATTTTACAGCGCCGGGGATCAGGATCTTCGGCGAGAGAAATGCCCTGAGACGCGTGCCGAGCGTCGCGAAAAACGCGGCGATCCCGGACCCGAGGAGGACAATTCCCCTGCCGACGGTGCCAAGGACGGTGCCGAGGGCACCGAGCGCCGAAGCACCCGCGCTCTGAACTGCCGAACCGCCGTCCCCTCTTCTGCCCGGGGAGGAGTGGTGCCTCCCGTCCCGTTCCTGTTCATACAGGTCGTCGTAGTCGTCGCGGCGGCTCCGGGTTCTGCTTCTCCTGGCGTACCCGTCATCCTCGCGGTACCGGCGGTCCCTGCCGGAAACGCGTCGTCTGTCGTCCGCGGCCCCGTTTCGGCCGATGGAGCGCCGTCTGTC
>CACYEN010000021.1 GCA_902773435.1 uncultured Lachnospiraceae bacterium
AGCTGTCTCCATCTCTTCGGGAGGAGCTGTCTTCATCTCTTCGGGAGGAGCTGTCTCCGCCGCGGCCGGGTTCCCGCCCTCTGCCTGCGCTTCATTCTCCGGAGCGGCGGCCTCCCGGCCCGCCCCCTCCTCCTGCGACCTGTAGAGCTCATCCATTGTCACTGCATCCGCGGAGGCGAAATCCCCCTCGTCGAGAACCGCTTCCCGCAGTTCCTGCGGGGTCGGCAGTTCCCCCGTGACCGGCTCATCCGTGTCGGGGTCGAACACCCGTCTGCAGAAAGTCTCGTAATCCGCCTCGTCGCAGCAGAATTCAATGCTCATGCCGTAGTCGCTGTTCTTCTCCATCCACGCGCCTGCGGCATCCACGATCGCCCTCGCCGACCGCCTCACGGAGAAGCGCTTTCCGAGCGCCGGCACGGAGACGATCGCGAGAGAATGCAGGCCGCGCCTCTTCGCTGCCTCCAGGACGCCGGTCAGAGCCCGCGCGATATGCCTCGCGATCTCCTCCTGTGTCTCCAGTCCCGCCATAGCCTCCGAATCCCAGCTGGCAGCTCCCTCGCACCTGGTCTCCCTGGGGACACCCTTCCGGATGAAGAAGTGGTTTTTCTCCTGATCCGTCAGCCGGCTCGCCATGATCATCGTCAGCAGGTCTTCCGTCAGCTCGAAGCCGTGCCTCCCCGGGTTCACCGTGAGGACGAAGCTCCCCGAGGCCCGGAAGGCGTTGTCGATCACCCTGTCCAGCGATTCCGTGGAGAGACCTTCCGGAACGGTGCCGGGAAGCTCGTCTCTTCCGCTGTAGATGCAGTGGGCCGCGCGGTCCTCGTAGACCACGGCGCCCTGATTCATGCGAACCAGCAGGCTGTCCAGAACCTGGTACAGATTGATGTCCGTCGGTTCCGCCGTGTACTGGTCAAGCATATCGGCAATGATCCCGTTGCCGTTTACCGCCGCCATATTACTCATAACACCCCTATACCCCCGCGTTTATCAGCACCGCGCGGCCGTCGCCGCGCGAAATCATTTCAGCAAGTCTATCTTAGCATATTTGGGGAGACAGGGGGAGTGAGAAGCTTCAAAAATGAGGGACCGCCGTTTACGGGAAATGTCATTTTCATTTATAATGTTGCAGGAAAGAACTTTCAGACGACCGGGAGGAGCACATATGCGCGTAAATATCATCGCCGAAGACAGGTTTGCGGATGCCATGAGGGACACCGTCCTTCCGTTTCTGGACGGGCGGAGGCAGACGGGGACATTTGAGAGGGTGCCCGGAGAGTCCATTTTCTACGAGCACTACGAAGCCGACGACCCGGCGGCCGTCGTCGTCATCGTACACGGGTTCTCGAGCAGCATTCCGAAATTTTATGAGAGCGTGTGGTATTTTCTCCAGAACGGATTCAGCGTCTGGCTCATCGAGCAGCGGGGCCACGGCCGCTCATTCCGCAGCACGGCGGACCCCGACCTGGTCCGGCTCAGCGATTACAGGGATCTGGTGCGCGACCTGCACTATTTTGTGAAAAAGGTCGTCATCCCGGCAAACACCCGGCACCTCCCGCTCCGCCTCTTCGCCCACTCGATGGGCGGCGCCGTCAGCGCCTGCCTCCTCAGCCTGTATCCCGACATCTTTGACAGGGCGGTTCTCTCGTCCCCCATGCTGGAAATCAACACCGGAAAGATCCCCGTGTTCGCGTCGCTCGCTCTCGCGGAATTCAAGATCCGAACGGGAAAGGGCGATGAGTACATGCCCGGGTCGGCGCCGATGTCCGACCGCTTTGACTTCGAGGGGAGCCTCGGGACGAGCCGCGCGCGCTGCGAGTGGTATTTCGCGCTTCAGAAGGAGCACCCGGAGTACAGGATGTGCGTCACCTCCTGGCTGACGGCCATGCAGCTCTTCCGTCTGGCCCGCGAGGCAATGAGAAAAGACATGATGAAGCGGATCACCGCGAACGTGCTGATCTTCCAGGCCGAAAACGACACGCTCGTGAAACCGGAGGCGCAGAAGCGCTTCGCGGAGGCAATCGCCCACGGCAGGCTGATCCGGGTGCCCGGCGTCAAACACGAGATCTGCCGCTCCGACAGCGCGACGCTCGCCGGGTACTGGGTGACCGTCTTCAGTTTCCTCGGGCAGAAGTGAGGCTTACCGCCCCTTCTTCCCGTACCTGAGCGGCCTTGCCACGGTCCGGTTGAAGAACTCGATCAGGGGCCCCATGAAAAATGCCGTCACAATCGTCCCCGCCCCCGGCAGTATCCCCAGGAGGAAACCCGCGCCGGTACAGATCAGGTCCGTCGTGACCCTGACGACCCTGAAGTCCCACTTCTTCTGCTCCGAGAGCGCGAGGGCGATCGCGTCGTAGGTCGACACGCCGAGGTCGCCCGTGAAGTAGAGCGCCGACGCGAAGCACATGATGACGATCGCGGTGACGAGGAACAGGATCTTCACCGCGATGCCGGGGGACGGGATCATCCTCTTCCAGAACGCGTACGAGAAGTCCACCACATATCCCAGAAGGAACAGGTTGATGAACGTCGCGATCCCGATCTTCTTTCTGTCGAGAAAGAAATCGAAGACGAGGAGGACCAGGTTGACGACCATGTAGACGGTCCCGAACGAGACGAACGTCCCTGCCCCGTCGAACTCCTTCAGGAGCTTCGGCCCGGAACCGCCCATGATGAACTGCGCCTGGTTCCAGATCCCGTGGGCGAGAACCTGGAACGGGTCCATTCCGAGCGCGGAAAACTGGAACATCCCGACGCTGAATCCCGCGATCAGGACGCCGGCTGTTGTCATCGCGAGCCGTCTTTTCATCTCTCCGGTCATTGTCTTCTCTCTCCTGTGCTGTCAAATATCGGACTGGCCGCGGTCCCCGGCCTCATCTCCCGCTGCCTGCTCCCTGGATCAGCCTGACGCGGAACACGCCGTCCATCTGCCTCATCTCCCGGAGGACGTCCTCCCCGATCACGCTCTCGATATCCATGAGCGTGTAGGAATACTCCCCGCGGCTGACGTTCACCATGTTGGAGATGTTGACGCCCGCCTTCGACACGACCCCGGTGTATTTCGTGATCGTGTTCGGTATATTCCGGTGGTACACCGCGACGCGGGCGGCGGCCGTACATTTTCCCATGTCGCAGGAAGGATAATTGACCGAGTTTTTAATCGTCCCGTTCTCGAGGAAATCCCTCAGCTCCCTCACCGCCATGACCGCGCACTTGTCCTCGGACTCCCTGGTGGACGCCCCGAGGTGGGGCGTGACGAGCGTATTCGGCGCCTGCGCGATATCGGGCGTCACGAAGTCCGTCACGTACTTCTTCATCTTTCCGGAATTCAGGGCGTTGATGACGGCATACTCGTCGACGAGGGGATCCCTCGCGAAATTGAGGAGGACGACGCCGTCCTTCATCCTCGAGACGGCATCTTCATCGATCATCGCCCTCGTGCTGTCGTTGAGCGGCACGTGGATGGAGATGTAGTCGCACTCCCTGTAGATGTCGTCGACATCCCGGACGTAGCGGATGTCGCTCGAGAGGTGCCAGGCCGAGGCGAGCGTCACGTAGGGATCGTACCCATAGACTTCCATCCCGAGCGCGGCCGCCGTGTTCGCGACCATGACACCGATCGCCCCGAGTCCGATGATCCCGAGTTTCTTCCCCGCGATCTCGGTGCCCGCGAACTGCTTCTTCTGCTTTTCGGCGCGCTTCTGGATATCGTCGGTCATCTCCTGCTCCCTGGTCCACTCGATCCCGCCGATGATGTCGCGGGAGGCGAGCAGCATGCCGGCGATGACAAGTTCCTTGACGCCGTTGGCGTTGGCTCCGGGCGTATTGAAGACGACGATTCCTCTCTCCGAGCACTCGTCGACCGGGATGTTGTTGACGCCCGCGCCGGCGCGCCCGATGGCGAGCAGCCGCTCCGGGAGTTCCATCCCGTGCATCTTCGCGCTGCGGACAAGAACCACGTCCGCAGCCTCCGGATCGGAGGTCTCCGTATATCTTCCGCCAAACTCGCGGAGGCCTATCTCCGCGATCGGGTTCAGGCACAGATAGCTGTACATAATCTTCCTCGCTGATAAATGGGGTCAGTCTTCAGATTCCGATAAATGATAATAAGGGATTCTCCCGGGACTTGCAAGCGGAAATCGCTCCGCGCCGGCGGGTCGGGTCTCCGCTCTGCGCCGCGCGATTGACACTTTCAGACAAATGATGTTACGATACGTTCCGGGAGTGCAAAACGCGGGCCAATCCGCAAAGTCATCTGCCCGGGCGCGCGGCGCCGGGGCTTTCTGTAAGGGGATCTAAGATATGGCCGGAAAAAGAAAAAAGAGACGCAGCGGGCTCATCGCCTTTCTCATCGTCATCGCCTCAGCCCTGGCCGTCGCGGTGGTTCTCGCCCTGCTGAATACGACGGGCGGGACCGTGAAGTTCGGGGCCTCCGGAGCGCAGGGTGCCGCGAATGAAGCCGCCGGCGCAAAAAACGCCGCGGTCAGTGCCGCCTCCGGGGCGGATGACGCCACGGTTTCCCGGAACGACGACCTGATCACGGGGACACTCTATGACCCGGAAAACGGCATTTTCAGGGACGGCGAAGAGGGAACGGGGACTCAGGCGGCGGCCGGGACGACCGAAGCCAAAGCCGCTGAGGACGGCGGGACCGGCACCGGGACGGATTCAAAGGCGTCCGTCGGCGAAAGCGCCGGGAACGCCGCGGCGGATGCCCCTCCGAGTGAAAAGGAAGCACCCCCTGCCGAAGAGAAGCAGGACAGTTTCGTCTACGTCACCGCGAGCGACGTCAACATCCGCTCTTCCGCGGGCACGGACGGAGAGATTCTCGGCAAGGGCCAGAGGGGACAGAAACTTGAGAAGACCGGCGAATCCGGGGACTGGACGGAGATCAGCCTGGACGGGAAGACCGCCTACATCAAGTCGGAGTTCGTCTCGGAAGAGGAGCCGCAGGCGGTGGAGTGGGATCTCGGGGACCTGAGCAGCGAGTCCGTCGATTTCGGCTACTCCTCCGCCAACCGGGACGAGAACAACGTCCCGACCGACTGGGAGTGGTACGAGGACAAGTGGGGCCAGTTCAACGTGGACTGGATCCAGGACACCTCGAAAAATACAATCTATCTCACGATGGATGAGGGCTTCGGCAACGACAACACGATCCGGATCCTCGACACGCTGAAGGAGAAAGGCGTGAACGTCACATTCTTCCTCACAAAGTACTTCTTCGAGGAGCGGCCGGAGCTGATCCGGCGGATGCTGGACGAGGGGCACCAGCTCGGCAACCACACCTGCACGCATCCGAGGATGCCGGACCTGACGATCGAGGAGCAGACGGACCAGGTCATGACTCTCCACAACCTGATCAAGGACAACTACGGCTACGAGATGAAGGTCTTCCGCTATCCCGAAGGGGCCTACAGCAGCCAGTCGCTCGGACTCATCAACAATCTCGGCTACAAAGCGGTATTCTGGTCATATGCCTACGGGGATTACGACGAGAACAACCAGCCCCCGGTCGACGAGTCGCTCGAGAAGGCGCTCGGGGCACTTCACAACGGCGCGATCTACCTGCTCCACGCGAGTTCCGACACAAATACCGCGATGCTGGCGGACTTCATCGACGGCGCGCGGGATCGCGGTTTCGAGTTCGGCCGCTATCCGCTGGACTGACGCGGGCAGGACTGAGGCGGCACCTTTATAGACGGCCATGACCGCCGGCGCGCCCGTCCGCTTATCGCCTAACAGGGAATAAAATCAAGAGCATCCCCTGCGGCTGTCCTTTTCCGGCAGCCGCAGGGGGTGCTCATTTTCTTTCCCCGCGAAATAAATATCCGCGTCCTCTCACATATTCCAGATCATCATCCGCACCGCGTGGCGCCACTTCCTGTAATCCATCCCGCGAAATGTCCCGTCCTCGAACGGCTTCTCGATCTTCGCGCCGCCGCAGACTCTCTCAAGCGTCTTCAGCGGGCCCCGGGCTCCGCTGATCCAGAACGTCACGAAGGGGATCACGGTCTTTCCCCTGAAATCACAGCGGCTCAGGAAATCCGCCACAAAATCCGGCATATCCTTCATCCAGACCGGAAACCCGACGAACACGGGATCGAACTCCCTGAGATCGGGAACCGGGGTCACGGATCTCCGGTGCTTCTTCCGCATGCGGTCCCTCATGACCCGCGATAATATTCTGCGCGAGCTTCCCCGGTACTCCTTCTCCGGCGTGATGCGTATGATCTCCCCGTGCATGTCGGACGCGATGAGCTGCGCCAGCTTCTCCGTATGACCGGTCCTTGAATAGTATAGAATGATCGGCTTCACTCTCTCTCACTCCGTTAACTAAGTATATGCCTCTTCATCTCTTTGGACGATGCGTTGTGATCCTCAAGCAGCGACGCGAGCCAGGTCTCCGTGTCATCCGGCATGATGTTCTTCGCGTTGTTGAACGCCGCCGGCTTCGTCACCTTCGTCAGGACTGCCCTGAAGATCTCGGACGCCCTCGAGCTCGCGATCCCGTATCCTCCGGTCGAGCTCTGGGACGACCAGTAGTATATGATGTCGTCGCGCTTCCCGTTCTCCCCGAGCGCGTACCTGTGTCCCAGGTAGACGGTCATATGCCCTCTCTCGTCCCTGCCTATATACTTCGTCCGGAAGATCTTCATGAGATCCCCGGGCTCGGCTTTCGCCCACGCTTTCCAGTAGCCGTCGGCCTCCCTGTACTCGGACGGCGCGGCCACGTAATAGTTCTTTCCCGCCCCGAGTTCCTTCACAAGCACCGCCGGACCCGGCCCGTTCGCGTTCGCCCTGCCCCAGCAGCCGTCGCCGTCGTTCTGGGGCGGATAGGAGAGCCCTCTGATCGTGTACGGGCGGAGGTTCTGCCAGGCAGCTTTCGAGATCACATGGTTCTTATCCCAGACGGACAGCGTCTTCAGCATCACCATGTAGACCGCCGATGAACAGTAGGAAGGCCTGGCTTTACTGAGATCGATCACGCCCCTCCCCGATTTGATGGAGAACGCGTCGTACATCGCCTGTCCCGTCGTCACCGGGTACTCGTCCGTCGGCCTGCCCCCGGTATAGTATCCGCCCCCGTTCTTCACGCCCGAGATCACGCTCAGTATCACCTCATTCCAAGTCGTCGGCTCGCCCCCGGACACATAGTCGGCGGGGAGCACGGACCCGGACGGATAGAGCGTCTTTCTGAAGAGCCGCTGGTAGTACGCCGAGGAGGGCTTTGCCTTCGGATACACCGAGGGGTTCTTCGCGGTCATCCGCTTCTTCATCCCGGTCCTCACGAAGTAGCGCAGGACATCCTCATCGTCGTCCCCGACATTCTGGATCACCGATGGATACCGCTTCGTGAAGTAGTGGTAGTCATAGACTTCCCTGTAGTCCGTCCCCTCGAACACGGTCAGCGGGTCGACCATCTTCGTGACGCCGGTCGCGGTTCTCACCCTCGCGGGCTTCTTGTACCCCGCGCGGATAAAATGCAGATAGTACTGCCGGAGATCCGTCCCGAACTTTCTTCTCAGGTCCGGGTTCCCGTAGCGGTAGGACTTGACGCTGAACGCGGAACAGCCTCTCCGGCCGCGGGCGATCCCCGTCGTCGCGAAGTACCGGAGGATCCTCTCGTCGTCGTGGTTGTATTTCTTGGCGAGTCCTCCGTACTTATGCACAAAGTACGTATAATTATACACTTTTGAGTAGTCGATTCCCTTGTAGACGGTGGGATGGACCTTCCCCGCGGCCGCGGGAACAGAAACCGCCGCCAGCATGAGCGCGGTGAAGACCAGGTATCTCATCATCTTCAGAAGCTGTTTCATAATCGCCCCTTTCACAGCAGCAAAAGCGGTTACGATGATACTGTAACACAGACGGAGAGAAAGCACAATTTCACAATATTTTCAAAAATCTGCCAAGAACTGTTCGCCATGCCCATAAGGAGTGTGCTATACTGAAGACCGGGTATGTTTTCAGATATCCGGACAGTGTGCAGATTTTTATTTGTGAAGATTATTCTATGGAGGTGGTTTTATGTTCTGTCCAAACTGTGGTCACAAGCTTCCGGACGGGTCGGTCTTCTGCGACAACTGCGGAGTGCGGATCACTCTTCGCACGGAATTCGGAGGTGCGCCGAACACGGATAAGGGCACAGGCCAGCCGAAGAGCGGAGGCTTCAGCGAACAGGATTACTACGCTGCCGATCTGGAGGAAGCCGCGGCATCCACGGCAAAATCAGGATCAGGAGGCTCCGGCGCGAAGGCTCCCTCGGCAAAGAAGACATCGACGTCGTCTTCGGGAAGTTCCGGGAGCGCCAGACGCCCCGCTGAACAGAAGGCACCAAAGAAGCAGGCCCCCCCGCCGAAGAAGAACTCCTATGACTGGGATGACGAGGACGAGGACTCCGGCTCAAGACTTCCGCTGATCATCGCGCTTATCGTCGCGGCCGCAGCGATCGGGCTGATCATCTACCTGCTTCTTCGGTCAGGAAGCCTGGACACCCTGTTCAACAGGAACACGGGCACTCCAACCGCGTCGGAATCCGTCGCCACCGAGAGCCTGGTCTTCCCGGCTGAGAGCTCCGTCGCCGAGTCGGTGCCGACACCGACGCCGACTCCCACACCGACTCCGACGCCCACGCCGACTCCGACGCCCACGCCGACGCCCACGCCGACTCCGGAGCCGAACTACGTCATCGCCGACAGCTCGACGAGGGCGCTGACCGAAGAGGATCTGGCAAACCTGAGCGAGGAGCAGATCAGTATCGCGAGAAACGAGATCTTCGCTAAGCACGGATACTCCTTCTCCAACGAGTCGCTGAGGGAGTACTTCTCGGCCCAGCCCTGGTACACGCCGAATCCCGACCTCAATTTTGAGACCGAGGACATCTACGACAAGCTCGGGCTCAGCGAGACGGAGATCAGCAACATCAGCTTCATCGAGAAATACGAGGAGGCCCACGGCCTGAACGAGAGCTCGAGGTAAAAAGAAAGGGAATCCGGTTTCGTGCCGGATTCCCTTTTTCATATTAAATATTTTTGCGCAGTGCGCTCACCAGTTCTTCGTATCGTCCATCGTGCTCTTCACCGGTCCGATCTTCGTGAGCGGCCAGTACCTGAACCCCGCTTTCCCGATGATCTTCTCCTTCTTCACGAACTTGTTCAGCCAGAACCTGGAGTCGTTGCTGTGCTCCCGGTTATCCCCCATCACGAAGTAGCACCCCTCGGGCACCGTGTAGGGACCGAAATACCCCGTCGGCTTCTCGGGACAGAAGCTGTCCGCGAGGGGCTCGATGTTCCCGTCGATGTAAACCTTGCCGTCCATGATGATCACGGTCTCGCCCGGAAGGCCGATCACGCGCTTGACGAACAGCCGCTTCTCGTCGTCCGGGTAGCGGAAGATCACGATATCATAGCGCTGCGGATCCTCCTTCTTGTAGGCGAGCCGGTTGCCGAACAGGCGGTCACCGGTCATGATCGTCTTCTCCATAGACCCCGAGGGAATCCTCGCGTTCACGAAGATAAACGTGTTCAGCAGGATCACCCCGACAACGACTGCGACGTAAGGCCACAGCTCGTACAGAATCCTGAAGGCCATAGGCTTCTCGTCCCGTGCCGCGTCCGCAGGCGCGTTCTTTGAGCCCATCTCCCCGCTTCCGCCGGCCGGCGGAACGCTCTCTTTCTTATCCCGCATCTCCCGTGTCCTTTCCAAATACTTAGTCGCGCGCGCACCGCGGGCATAAATGCCCCGCGCACCGCGCACGGAAATTTTGTGTCGCGCGCGCACCGCGGGCACAGGTGCCCCGCGCACCGCGCACGGAAATAATCTCTCAACGTATCTGTCAGTATCGCACAAAACGGTGCGGACCGCAATATTTGTTTACTCCTCGACGTACTTCCCGAGATCCCATCCGATCGTCGCCGCCATATCCACAAGCTCGGCGTCGGAGGCCTCCTCCACCTCGCCGGCGGACGCCGCGGGACAGGGCAGGCCGATGGAGAGCGCCGTCTCCGTGTACAGAAGAAGGTCGTGTCTCAGCAGTTCTTCGTCCAGCTTCACTTCATTGCTCCTTTTCAGCCGGCAGCGGCCCTGCCGCGGCATCCCGCGCCGGTATCAGCGCCGCATTTTTTGTGTCGCGCGCGCACCGCGGGCACAGGTGCCCCCCGCACCGCGCACGGAAATTTTGTGTCGCGCGCGCACCGCGGGCACAGGTGCCCCGCGCACCGCGCACGGAAATCGGGCTCCGGTTTTTATTTCGCTTTTATTAAGCAGGTATTTCGTTTCTTTTGCCGGTATGTTATAATAGGCAGACAGTTTATACCAGCGACACGGCAAAGTAACGGCACCCCAAAATATTAGCACAGATCTTCGGAAGTGAGGACCCTTATCATGACGAAATCCTGGAAAAATATCAGGCTGACCGGACTTGGTTTCCTGCTCGCCATCATGGTCTCCGTGCTCGCGACGGGCGCGGGCGTCCATGCCGCTTCCTACAGCGAGAGCAGCTACAGCCGTGTCTACAATTACAAGTACTACACGGTCAAGAACAAGTCGAAGCTCTCAGCGGCCGTCAGGAACAGCCCGAAGAAGGCGCTCGCGCACTTCGTCGAGCACGGCATGGCCCAGGGACTCCAGGCCAAGAGCACGTTCAATCTCAAGGTCTACATGAAGAATTATCCCGACCTTGTCAAAAAATACGGGAACAACTACAAGAAGTACTACATTCACTTCCAGAACACGGGCTACAAACACAGATACGGCTCCCGCGACGTCACCACGATGACGTTCGAGCTGATCGTCAATCCGAACGGCGGCACCTACAAGGGTTCCTCGAAGGCTGTCAGGATCAGGAAGAAGTTCGGGACGAAGATCACGCTCGCGACGCCGAAGCGCAGCGGCTACGATTTCGCCGGGTGGAAGCAGTACAAAGGGTACGGTACTCTCAAGGGCAGCCGGTTCATTTTTGACATGCGGAAGAATGTCAAGAATATCGTCAAGGCCTCCTGGTCAAAGAAGGTCACGGGGCGTTATTCCCTCGCCGGAAGGATCGCGGACGTCGCGCTCACGCAGCTCGGCAACGGGGGAACTCCCTACTGGAATTACTTCAACGACGTCTTCGATAATCACGCGAGCAACTACGAGTGGTGCTGCATGTTCGTCACCTACTGCGCCAACAAGGCGGGCTTCATAAGCAGAAGCGCGGCGTACGGGACGTTCGGGAGCGGTCATTTCCCGAGAACCGCAAGCCAGCGCGAACTCGCGAAGGCCTTCGCGAAGCGGGGCCAGCTGAAACTTCGCACCTCCGGCTACAAGCCGCAGAAGGGGGACATCATCTTCTTCACGAAGAATACCTCCAACTTCTCAGACTACGAGAGCTACAGCCACGTCGGGATCGTGACCGGGCGCTCGCGCAACAACGTCATCACGGTGGAGGGCAACACCGGAACCTATGACCGGTACACCTCCTATGTCAAGAAGTGCATCTACAATCCGGTGGACGCGGGTTCCTCCTACCACACATCGAAGGCGCTCCGGATCGCCGCCTACGGCATCATAAAATAAAGCCCGGAAGAGTTCTCCGGCTGTACACCCCCCGTGGTTTTCCGCGGGGGGTAAACTATGTCAAAAAGAAGCGGCTCATATCTTGTAACATTTTGGCAACATTCCACAACATGTAGTGGAGCCGGTCTGACACATTTAACAAAAAATTTATTTCTTTTTTATTAAGTAACTATTTCATTTCTTTTATGGTATAATGTCGCGGTACGGAAAACTGATCATAAGGCCGGCGCGCCTCTCCCGGCATCCGGGGCCAGGCGGGTCAAGCCCGCGAAAGGGATACGGTATCATGAACCATTTATCAGGAAAGGCAAGGCATTTCGGATTCACTCTTATCATCGGTATCATTTTCACCGTGATGATCTCAGGTGTGAGCGTCTCCGCCGCTTCCTACAAGGAAAGCGATTACAGCCACGTCTACAGCTACAGCTACTATATAAAGAAGAACAAATCCAAACTGTCGTCTTCCGTCCGCAGCAGCCGCTCGAAGGCTCTCAGGCATTTCGTCGAGCACGGCATGGCTCAGGGACTCCAGGCGATCTCCAATTTCAGGGTCGGGATCTACAAAAAGAACTATCCGGACCTGGCGAAGAAATACGGTTCCAATTTAAAGAAGTACTACCTGCACTATCAGTCGGTGGGCTACAAGAACCGCTACGCGAAGCATTACCTCACCTCCCTCCGGTTTGACCTGACCCTCGACCCGAACAAGGGGTCCATGAAGATCGACGGGAAGACCGTGACGAGCGCCGTCAAAATCCGCCACTCCTACAACCGCAAGATTACTCTTCCCACACCGAAGAGAAGCGGCTATGAGTTCGCCGGATGGCGCCAGGTCAAGGGTACGGGAACCCTGAAGGGGAATAAATTCACCTACACGATCAACAAGAAGGGTGTGAACCTGGTCAAGGCCTCCTGGGCAAAGAAGACCGTGAACCGCTACGCGCTCGCGTACAAGATCGCCGATTACGCGAAGACCCAGCTCGGCAACGGCGGGGCTCCGTACTGGAATTATTTCTGGAAGGACAACTGGTGCTGCATGTTCGTCACCTACTGCGCCAACAAGGTCGGTTTCGTGAGCAGCGACGCAACGGATATGTCCTGCGGAAGCGGCCGCTTCCCCAAGACCGCGAGCCAGCGCGAACTCGCCTACGTGTACTCGAAGCGCGGGCAGCTGAAGCTCCGGAACTCCGGCTACAAGCCGAAGAAGGGCGACCTGATCTTCTTCACGAACAACACGTCCAACCAGTCCGATTACCAGAGCTACAGGCACGTCGGAATCGTGTACGGGACTTCCGGCAACGACATCATCACGATCGAGGGCAACACCGGGACCTGGGACATGAACACGTCCTACGTCAAGAAGTGCATCTACAATCCGGTGGACAGCAGTTCCGCCTACCACACCTCGAAGGCGATGCAGATCGCGGCCTACGGTATCATCAGGTAAACTGCATACGAAAAAGAGACAGATCAAAGGGACGGTCCCCGGGCTGAGATGAAGCCTTGAGACCGTCCCTTTTCTTTTCGTCCAGGTTTCCGGGCGCCGCGCTCACGCCGCCCGGTTCTCTCCCGTCGCGTAGTCGATCAGGACGCCCGGCTGGACATTGTAGCAGTACACGCAGAACTGGACTTCCGGGTCCTCGACCGATCTCGCCTCCATCAGCACTCCGGAGGCCAGAAGATTCGATCCCCTGAAATCGGGTGTCACTCGGTAAAGAACGTGGTGACCGGTCTCCCTGATGTACTGGGCGACGGCATTTTCATAGGGCAGCATCCCCTCGACGTTCATATATCTTGTGCCGGTGATGAGGTTCCGCTCGTTGGCATTTTCACCCGTGAGCTGGTATCCGATCAGGTGGCAGCGGTTATAGAGGTACTCCCTGTCGATCCACTCGTAGCGCGCGTTCTTCCAGCCCGACGGGTAGACGGACCTCACGTCCTCCCTCTCCTCCTCAGGCATTGTCTCCGGGCCGACACACGCATAGGCCGCGGTGCACCGGCCGAGTCCGTCGAGTTCCCCATATGTTTCAAAGGTCTCTGCCGTCAGGTCCCCGCGGGAGAAGAACGGCACGTCCCCGTTGATCTCCGCGTCGGGCCGGCCGCTGTAGGCGGGCACTTCCGACGCCGCGAAGACGCCCTCCTCTCCGGGGGGAGGAAGCTTCCAGGAGAGGAAATTTCCGGGAAAGCCGATCAGATATCCGGCGCCCGCGAGAAAGAGAACCAGCAGGACGACCGGCGGAACCGCCCTCCTGAGCCTGCCTCTTCCGGCATTCCTTCTCCCCCGGCGCCGTCCCGGGTATCGATATCCAGAATGAATCTTTGTTTTTTTACTCATAACAGAAAAATACTATTGAATTAGTTATGTAATCCAGTTAAAATTAACTATATATTACGCATCTTTTACGAAAGGAATACCGGTCATGTCAAACCGCAAAGCCAAACTGTTTCTGGCCGTCTTCGGCCTGATCCTTACGATGGGCCTGATCTTCGGCGCGGCGTCAGTATCCGCTGCCGATACGCTCGACTACGCGAGCGTCAAATACGGTACCAAGATCTCCTTGCCCCTTGCGAACCACGTCTGGAGAGTCAAGGTCTCCTATCTCAATCGCGCTGAGAAGGCGAAGGTCACGTCCTCCGACACATCGGTCGCGACCGCGCTCATCTACAGCAACACGCTGAAGAGCGGCTACTTCTATGTCGTCCCCCGCAAGAAGGGAACGACGACGATCAGTCTCGACTTCTCCTACACGACATCCACCGGGAAGAAGGTGAATCTCAACAGGACGATGAAGCTGACCGTCTATCCGTACGCGAACCCGTTCAATACCGTGAAGGTCGGATCGAAGGATCTCACTGCCCTCGTCAACAGGACGAACTACACGACGAAGGCGAAGTTCTTCAACGGAAACGCCCTCATCAGGGTCACGCCGAAGAAGGAGTGGACGATCCGGGGAATCTACGTTCAGGGTCTCGAGAAGAGCGGCTCTACTGTAAAGTATACGACAAAAAAGATCGCAAACAAGGAACATTTTAATTTCAAGAAGTACGCGATCATGCCGGATCTCTACGTCGTGCTCTACAGCTCGAAGCAGAAGGTCACGATGACCGTGATGTTCGCGGTTTCGTGAGCACGGGGACCCGTCGGAACCCGGGCTGTATAAGTCCATGAAGAAATCGGTTATTCACGCGGCAAAGAAGCTGTAAGGGCTTCTTTGCCGCGCTTTTTGTTTCTGCCGTGAGGCGCGGCAGCGGGTCGAACCGTCTGCCGTCCGCCGCGGAAACGGCCGGGGACAGGGGGACGGCGCGTCCTTCCCGGCCCGCCTGGAAAGGAGTTTAATATGTATGATGCCGTAGAGAGCGCTCTCAACGAACTCAGGTCCATTGTCAGGAAGGCGCCGGAAGACGCTGCCCTCCTCCTTCGCACCGCCGACGACCCGAATCCCGTCGGGGCGTTCTGCCGCGCCGCCGGTCAGCTCGGGGTCAGCATCGACCCGATGGACCTCGTGAACGCGGGCGAGGAGTACTACGCCGGGATGCGCCGCAGCACGAACGGCGGCGGGGAGAATTCACCGCTTCTCGACGGCGAGGACGACTACTACGAGATGTTCATGGCTGAACTCCGCGGAAGCAAATCCTGAGAGAATCTGCGCTTCATTTTCCCGCTTCAATGTGCTATAGTTATACAGTATTGCATTCTTCATTTTACGGGAGGTACTATTCACATGGTAGAAAAGGGAAAATCCCGCCTTGGCGGGCCGATTGTCGCGTTTATCTGCGTTATCCTGTTTCTCATCATCGCCGCCAATGTCACAACGCCTGAGACGGTCCAGAACACGTTCTGGGCTCTCGTTCCGCCGATTATCGCGATCGGGCTTGCACTGGTCACCAAAGAGGTCTACAGCTCTCTGTTCATCGGCATCGTGTCCGCGGCGCTGCTCTACTCGGGGTTCAATTTCGAGAGAACGATGCAGCACATCTTCCTCGACGAGGTCGTCGTCGGAGAAGAGACTGCCTCCTACGGCATCATCGCCGTTCTCTCTGACTCCTATAACGTCGGGATCCTGATCTTCCTCGTCATTCTCGGTATCATGGTGCAGCTGATGAACCGGACCGGCGGTTCCGCAGCGTTCGGGGAGTGGGCTTCGGGGCACATCAAATCGCGCGTGGGCGCACAGCTTGCGACGATTTTTCTCGGTGTGCTCATTTTCATCGACGACTACTTCAACTGCCTGACAGTCGGTTCCGTCATGAGACCGGTCACCGACAAGAATAAGGTCTCCAGGGCCAAGCTCGCCTACCTGATCGACGCGACGGCCGCTCCGGTCTGTATCATCGCCCCGATCTCATCGTGGGCTGCCGCGGTCACCGGTTTTGTCAAGGGCCAGAACGGAATGAGCCTCTTCATCCGCGCGATCCCGTTCAACTACTACGCGCTGCTCACGCTGGTCATGATGATCCTGATCGTCGTCATGAAGGCAGACTACGGCCCGATGGCCGTTCACGAGAAGAACGCGATTGAGAACGGCGACCTCTACACCACACCGGACCGCCCGTACGCGGGATCCGGAGACGCGCCGGTTTCCTCCAAGGGCCGCGTCATCGACATGCTGGTCCCGATCATCTCCCTCGTCGCCTGCTGCGTCGTCGGAATGATCTACACCGGCGGTTTCTTCAGCGGGGAGTCTTTCATCGACTCCTTCGCGAACAGCGATGCCTCGATCGGCCTCGTGTACGGATCCTCGGTCGCTCTCGCGATCACGATCCTGTTCTATATTATCCGCCGCGTCCTCAGCTTCGGGGACATCATGGACTGCTTCCCCGAAGGCTTCAAGCAGATGGTTCCCGCCATCCTCATCCTGACGTTCGCGTGGTCGCTGAAGTCGATGACGGACAGCCTCGGAGCCGCCGCCTATGTCGAGGGAATTGTGAGCAATTCCGCTGAGAGCTTCATGATGTTCCTTCCGGTCATCATCTTCCTGATCGCCGTCGCCCTCGCGTTCGCGACCGGCACTTCCTGGGGCACGTTCGGCATCCTCATCCCGATCGTCGTCGCCTGCTTCGAGACGATCGACCCGAACATGATGATCATCGGCATCTCGGCCTGCATGGCCGGCGCGGTCTGCGGCGACCACTGCTCTCCGATCTCCGATACGACGATCATGTCGTCCGCCGGCGCCCAGAGCAACCACCTGAACCACGTCTCGACCCAGCTGCCCTACGCGATGACCTGCGCCGTGGTCTCCGCGGTCACTTATCTCGTGGCGACGGTCGTCGAGCACTTCACGGGCAATCTCATGCTCAGCGCCTGCGTCGGACTTCCGGTCGGCGCGGTCCTCATGTTCATCGTTCTGCTGGCGTTCAAAGCGGGCAGAAAGACCTCTGTCGCTGCCTGAGTGAGAGGCGCGTAAAATACCATACCGATCACTGCGCATAATAAACGCGGCGGCCTCGTGATCTTAAGATCGCAGGCCGCCGCTTCGTTGTATCCTTAATCTCCGCGAACCGCCGTCACGGGCTTTCCCCTCACCCCGCGCGGCGCCTGTCCGCTTCCTGCGCGCTCCGCGTATCAGCGCGTCAGCTTCTTCGCCCAGTGCCCGAAATTCACCTTGATGAATGCCGGCACACACTTGAACACCTGGTCGGCGTTGAGGCAGCACATCACGACGACCGGGGACGCCTTCACGACGAACGCCATGATGAACGAGAGCGGAAGCACTATGCACCAGATGCTGACGAGATCGAGCTTCATCGTGAAGGCCGTGTCGCCGCCTCCCCTCGTAATTCCGTTGTTCGTCGGCATCTGGTAGGACATCGTGACCGCGACCACGCAGAGGATCAGGAGAAACGTGTTCGCCATCTTCATCGTCTCCGGCTCGAGCCGGTAGAGACGGAGAATCGGGGTCCTGATGAGGAAGAGGATGGTTCCCGCCGCGACCCCGATCATGACGAACAGGATCTGCAGCGTCCTCGAGTAGCCTCGCAGCTTCTCCTCCTTCCCCTCTCCGATCGTTCTCCCGATAATAAACGAAGCGGCCCCGGCCGTCCCGACCGGCATCGCCTTCACGACACTGTAGAGCGTGGAGGCAACGCTGTTCGCCGCGATCGCCCTCGCGGTCATGTGGCCGAGGATCGCCGTCTGCAGCGCGTTGTTGACGCCCCAGAGGCCCTGGACGACAAACATCGGAAATGTCACCCTCACGTAATCGCCCCTGATCACGGAGTCCGTTCTCAGGTAGTCGGAGACCTTCAGCCGAAGATGCTCTTCCTTTCTCGCGATAAAGACGACGAGCACGATAAACTCGACGATTCTGGCCGTCAGCGTGCCGATCGCGGCGCCGGTCACTCCGAGCTCCGGGGCGCCGAAGCGCCCGTAGATCAGCGTGTAGTTAATCCCGCAGTTGATGACGAGTGCCGTGACGGAGAGATAGAGCGCAATCCGGACGACTCCGGTACTCCTCATCGTCGCGAGGAGAACCTGTGTCATCGCGAAGAAGAGATAAGTGAAGCGGATGATCCGGATGTAGCGGACGCCCTCGGCTATGATCGCCTCATCGGTCGTAAATGCCCTCAGGATTCCCGCGGGAAACAGGCTGACCGAGATGAACAGAAACGCGCAGATCCCGAGCGCGAAGTGCATCGCGACCGCCGAGGTCCTCTTCATGGGATCGTACTCTCCCTTGCCAAAATACTGGCTGCCGATGATGACGATGCCCTCTCCGATCGCGTAGAGAATCTGCTGGTAGATGAACTGGATCTGGTTCACCGCGGCGACCCCCGACAGTGAGATCTCGTTGTATCCGCCCAGCATGATGTTGTCCGCCAGGTTGACGCTGAGCGTGATGATGTTCTGGAGGGCGAGAACAATGAAGAGAGAGAAGAACTCCCTGTAGAATCTTCTTTCCTTTACCATGGATTGTCCTGCTTTCTTCAAGGCGCTTCTTCGATCAGCGCCTGAATCTCCGGAACGGACTCCGCGAACAGAATCTTCGCCCTGCTCTCCTTCGTCATAAAGCCCTTCTCAAGCATGCGGTCGAACATCTCCCGGAGCGGGTCGTAGTATCCGTCCCTGTTGTAGATCACACAGGGCTTTCCGTGCTTTCCGAGTGTCGCCATCACGATCACCTCGGAGATCTCGTCCAGTGTCCCCACCCCGCCGGGAATCGCGATGAAGGCGTCCCCCATCTCCATCATGAGAAGCCGTCTCTCCGCCATCGTCTCGGTCGGGATTGTCCTCGAGATTCCTCCGTGGACCAGCCCCTGTTCGATAAAAAAGCGGGGCTCGACACCGATCACCTCGCCGCCGGCTTCAAGCGCCGCGTCAGCGAGGACGCCCATGAGCCCTATTCCGGATCCCCCGTAGATCAGCGTGTGGCCGCCTTCGGCCACCCAACGGCCGATCTCAGCGGCGGTCTCCCGGAAGACAGGGTCGCTGCCCTCTCTGGAGCCAAGATAAACCGTGATGTTCATGCATCCTCCCGCCCGCAGTTTCCGTGTAAATGTGACACGCGTATTATACCACAGGTCCGGGCAAAAAGGGAGGAGGCCGCTCCTTGGCGGAGCGGTCTCCCCTTCCTTATGCGCGGCACCGGCGCCGCGCGGTTTTCATAGTCTCTTTTCCGATCTCTTTACTTGAAATCAGCGACGTTGGAAGCATCCACCGTGGAGACGCCTGTGTCGACGACTTCGCCGCCGAGGTCTTCGCCGCGCTCAGCACGGACGACAGCGTCGATCGCGTCTTCGCCCATGACATTCGGGTTCTGAGCCATGAAAGCAAGGAGTTCGCCGCCCTCAACATGAGCGATGTTGGAATCGGACTTGTCCCAGCCGACGCAGTAGATTGTGTCGCCGTCGCGGGCAGCGTCAGCAACAGCAGCGGCAGAGCCGTTTGTCGCTCCGTCGTTTGTTCCGTAGATCGCCACGACGCCGTTCGCGATCAGGGTGTTCGCAAGCTCCTGAGCCTTCGCGTTGTCGCCATCAGAGTACTGTCTCTCACCGAGGACGAAATCCGTGCCTTCGAAGACAGAAGCAAAGCCCTGATACCTGTTCTCGCAGGAATCAACACCGGCCTGGGCATCGACGATACCGATCGTGCCTTCTGTCACGCCCGCGTCGTCGAGGACCTTCTTGAGGTATTCACCGGCCTGTACGCCGCCGGCGTAGTTGTCTGTCGCATAAGTAGCGGAGCCTTCAAGGGAAGCCGGAGCATCGACATAGATGATCTTGATTCCTTCGTCGATCGCTTCCTGAAGCGCGTTGTTGCAGGATGTCGCGTCATTGCAGGCGATGATGATGTACTTGCAGCCGTCAGCGATAGCGGCTTCGATCTTCTGAATCTGCTGCGCGTTGTCCTTGGTCTCCGGAGCCATCCAGACCATATCGAGCTTGGAGCCTGCTTCGTTGTAGGCAGCGACCTTCGCTTCAGCGGCTTCCTTCAGACGTACCCAGTGAACGTCCATCTGGTCCATCGTGATAAGTCCGATCTTTGTCTCGACCGGATCGCCTTCGATGATCGCCTCATCCGCGAAAGCGGTCATACTCATGGCCACTGTCATGGCAACTGCGAGAAGCCCTGCGAAAATCCTTTTCTTCATAACCTTTTCCTCCTGATAGAAAATGTGTTATTACAAGGAGAACAAATCCCCCTGAAACCATGACTGTACGGATCCGCCGGCTCTTTCGCCGGCGAATCCGGCGCGCGCGGGGCGCGCCCGGCGGGATCTCTCCCGCTCTTAAGAAATTTACTTCTTGCCGCCGATCTTGATACCGCTGCGTCTCATGATATCGATGAGGACGCACGCCACGACGATAAGGCCGATGATGATGTTTCTCATAGCGACCGGGACGTTCGCCAGCGTCAGGCCGTTCTGCAGGATCGCCCAGACAGAGGCGCCCGCGATGACGCCGATCAGATAACCGGAACCGCCGAGTGTGGAGATGCCGCCGATAACCGCCGCGGCGACGCCGTACATCTCATAGGAGAGACCGGCCTGCATGGAGCCCATGCCGGCGGCCGCCATCGTGACAAGACCAGCCATGAAAGAGCAGAACGCGGAGACAAGGTAGGCGACAGTCGTCGTCTTGAAGACGTTGACGCCGGAGAGTCTCGCGGCATCGACGTTGGAACCGATCGCGTAGATGTGACGGCCCGTCCTCGTGTAATTCATCATATAATTGAAACAGAACCACACAATCAGCGCGACGATGACTCCGAAGTAGACGGGGCCGACCTTCCCGTAGTAGAACAGGTCGCGGAAGCCGGTCTGGAGCTTGCCGTTTCCGATGTCGCCGGTGTTGTAGTTACCGTTCACGATCTCAGCGAGACCGCGGCAGATGGTCATCGTGCCCAGCGTTCCGATGAACGGGGGAAGCTTGAACTTTCCGACGAGTACGCCGTTGACGCAGCCGACCGCGAGGCACGCGATGAGGTCGATGATGACCGCGAGAATGACGTTTACGCCGTTGCAGATCAGCGTCGCCGAAATCATGGCGGACATGCCGAGCACGGATCCGATCGACAGGTCGATGTTGCCGGTGATACAGACGATACCCTGACCGATACCGACGAGCAGGTACGGGCAGATCGAGCGGATCAGCTTCGGCAGGTTGCTGCCGGAGATGAAGTTCTTGTTCATGATGGTGAAGATAATCATCAGTATGATCACGCCGCCGAACGCGGTGAGCACTGAAGCATACTTGGAAACGAAACTGTTCTTTTTCATAATGCGATGTACTCCTTTATCCTGTGTATCTGATCAACATTCCGTATTCGTTCCGAACATCGGGTCAGTTGCTCACTCCGCGTTATCCCCGAACTGCGTCGCGTAGGTCATGATCTCCTCTTCGGTCGTATTCCTCGGATCGACTTCTCCGGTCACCCTGCCGTTGCACATGACCAGGATGCGGTCCGAAATGCCCATAACCTCCGGCATCTCCGAGGAGACGATCACCACACCGACGCCTTCCTTCTTGAGCTCATTGATGATTTCGTAGATTTCGACCTTCGCGGCGACGTCGATGCCTCGCGTCGGCTCGTCGAAGATGATCACCCGCGACTGGCGGGCGAGCCATTTCGCGACGACGACTTTCTGCTGATTTCCGCCCGAGAGGCTTCCGGCCTCAATTTCCGGCCCGGCCATCTTGATCGTCAGGGAGTTCTTGCCCTTCTCGACCATGTCGTCCTCGACCTTCCTGTTAATGGTGCCGAGGAAACCTCCCTTGCAGATGATATCGAGGTTCGGGAGCGCGATATTGTTCCGGATCGAGAGCTTCGTGCAGAGGCCCTCCCGCTTTCTGTCCTCGGGCGCGAGCACGATGCCCTGCCTGATCGCGTCCTCGGGGCTCTTGATCACAAGGGTCTTCCCGTCGAGAACGATCTCCCCGCTGTCCTTCGCGTCCGCTCCGAAGACCGCCCTCATCGTCTCGGTCCTTCCGGCCCCGACAAGGCCGGAGAATCCGAGAACCTCGCCCTCGTAGACCTCGAAGCTGACGTCTCTCACCATGCGGCCGGCATTGAGATGCCTGACCTCGAGGATCTCCTTCCCCTTCTCGACTTTGTCGCGCGGGAACTGGTTCGTGATCTCACGGCCGACCATGTTCGCGATGATCTGCTCCATCGTGAAATCTTCGAACCTGCCCTCGGTGATGTATTTGCCGTCCCTCATGATCGTGACCGCGTCGACGATGTGATGAAGTTCCTGCAGGCGGTGGCTGATGTAGACGATCGCCGTGCCCATGGCGCGAAGTTCGCGGACGATGCGGAACATCTCCGTGATCTCGGCGTTGGACAGGGCCGACGACGGCTCGTCCATCACGAGGATCTTCGCGTTGATCAGAAGGGCCTTCGCGATCTCGACCATCTGCTGGCGGCCAACCGTGAGGTCGCCGACCTTCGCGTCCGGATCCAGGTCATGGATCCCGAGCTTTGCCAGCTGTTCAACAGCCTGCCGGTTCATCTCTTTCGTGTCCAGCCGTCCGTTCTTCACGAGCTCGCGGCCGAGGAACATGTTGTTCGCGACCGTCAGGTGCTGGCACATGTTCAGCTCCTGATGGATGATCGCGATACCGAGATCCTGTGCCTGCTTCGTGTTCAGGTCTCCCTCGATCTTCTTTCCGAAAACCGTAATATCCCCGGAATCCCTGGTGTACACGCCGGAGAGAATCTTCATCAGAGTCGATTTCCCGGCCCCGTTCTCCCCGAGCAGCGCCATGACCTCACCCGACCTCAGGTGAAGCTGAACGTCGTCCAGCGCCTTGACCCCGGGGAAGGTCTTTGTGATATGCTCCATCGTTACAGCATATTCGCTCATTCCATCCGCTCCTTTTTGTAACTGATGTTGATGTAAAAAGACTTCACGGTTTCACCGATTTCTCTGCATATTATAATAAAAAAAAGGCGGCACGCGATCACCTGCCGCGTGTCACCGTTTTACCTGTATTTTGTCACCACTTCATGTGACATTTGTCATCCGGACATCCCCTGCAGATAGAGGTTGAGCCGCCGGTTCTCAATAACCTGTCCCATCTGGATACTGGCCGATTCCCCGAGGACCGCGCCGACCGACCTCCCCGCCTCCTCAATCGCTGCCTGATAGCCGGGAAAATGCGGCTCGATCCCCGCGTGTTCCATCACATACTTCATAACCTGGGGATTCACGTCTCCGCCGGACTGGCTGCGCAGCCTGGACGCGGTCTCCTCCGACTCGGTCACCGCCCGGAGAGGGGAGATGCCGTCGGAATACTCATAGATCTCCGACTGGATCTCCGGGTCGGAGACCATGGTGCGGATCAGCTCCCATGCCAGCGGCTTCTGCGTCGAGGCGGCGTTCATGCCGACCGACAGGGTCTCGAGCACCGAGAGCGTCACTCCGGACGGCCCGGCGGGCATGGGGGCGCAGTCCCACTCAAAATCCGAATATTTGATGATACTCAGCGCGTCCGATTTATAGGAGCGGTACTCGGGGAACAGCATCGGTGCGAAGGCGACATTTCCCTCCTCAAACTTCGGCTCCGTCTCGCGGATCCCGGCCTGGGTCTCACTCAGCTCCTCGAAGAAGAGCAGGACCTCTTCCATCTCGGGGGAGTTGAAATAGCATGCGGTCCCCTCATCGTTGAAGAGCCGGACTCCGTTGGAATCCGCCGCGTCCTTCCACGTGTACCCCGAAAAACCGAACTGGTCCAGGGCCCCGTTGCCGTTGTTGTCTTTCGTGACTTTCCGGCAGATCCCGAGAAAATCATCCCAGGTCCAGTCCTCGCCCGGCATCTCGATGCCCTCCCTGTCGAGCAGGGACTTGTTCACGAACATCAGTTTTGAGGCGCACTCGGACGGAAGGGTGTAGAGCGTATCGCCGATCATCCCCGCCTGATAGGCCGCGTCATAATATGCCGAGGGATCGAGCTCCGGGTCCTCCGAGGCGAACGGGTTCAGGGGTTCGAGCGCGCCGATCCTGGCGAGCGTGTTCCTGTCGTCGAGCAGTACGAAGAAGACATCGGGCGCCGTCCCGCTCACGACTTTCTCCGCGAGCCACTCGCTGTAATCATCGCGTATGACCCCGCTCTCAAACGTCACCTTCACTTCCGGGTTCTTATCTTTGAAACGGGCGATGGCATCCTCGACGATCTGGTAGGGATAGCCGTTCCGGACTCCCCAGCAGCTGTCCGAGAAGACGCCGACTCTGAGCCGTCCGTTGCCCGTGAGCTGCAGGTTCCGGTCAGCTCCGGTCATGATGATGAGGAATACGACGGCGAGTCCCGCGAAAATACCGAAAATTCTGTAGAAATGCCCGCTTCCCAAAACACGTCCACCCCGTCAATCCAGCTTTCTGTTCACCGCCCCGCTCTGAACCGCCCAGATCGCGAGCTGGGTCCTGTCGCGCAGGCCCAGCTTGTTCAGGATATGGCTCAGGCTGTTTCTCACGGTCCCTTCGGAGAGCGACAGCGCGGCGGCGATCTCGCGGTTGGAACAGCCGCGCCCGACCTGGACGATGATCTCCCATTCCCCGGGCTTCAGCTCCGCGGACTGCGTCTCGTCGACCTGTATCATGAAGTTGCTCTGCGCCATCTGGGAAAACAGCCTGACCACCTTGGAGGCGATGTCCTCGTTGATCATCGCGTTGCCCCTGTACACCTTCCGGATGGCGTTCGTGAGCTCATCGATGGAAATCCCCTTCAGCAGATAGCCGCTCGCCCCGAATTTCAGGGCATTGAAGACGTACTCGTCGTCATCGAACGTCGTCAGGATGATGATCTTGATGTCCGGATAGTTCTCCTTGATGATGCGGGTGCACACCACCCCGTCCATCTCGGGCATCCGGATATCCATGAGGATCACGTCCGGGCACTCCCTGCGCACTGAGCGGATCACCTCCACACCGTTCGCGGCGCTCTCGGTCACCTCAAACTCAGGCACGCTGCTCAGAATAATCTGCAGGCTCTGCCGCATAAGTTCCTGGTCGTCCGCGATCAGAATCTTTATCTTTTCCCTCACTTAAGCACCCCACCTGATCGGAATTGCCGCATCGATATCAAAACCGTCGTCCCCGCTGTAGGAGAGCGTTCCGTTCAGCATCTGCAGTCTTTCCTTCATATGATGAAGACCGAATCCCTCCTCGGTGTTCTCGCTCCCCGCTCCGTTGTCATGGATATGAATCTTCAGCATGTTGTAGTCTCTCTTAATCGAAATGTCGATATGGCTGGCCCCGCCGTGCCGGATCGCGTTGGTGATGCTCTCCTGGACGATCCGGTAGATCACGTCCTCCTCGTCCTGGCTCATTCCGGAGAACTCCGCCTCGCAGCGGTAGTCGATCTCTACCCCCGTCGAGCGCCGGGTCTCGTCGATCATCTTCTCAAGCGCCTCCCCGACCGACATCTTCTCGAGCGCGTCGGGGCGCAGGGCATTTACCGACTGTCTGACGTCCCTCACGCCGGCCCTCGCGACGTCCGCGATCGCCCGCATCTGCTTCTTCGCTTCATCCGGCTTGGAATCGACCAGCACGGCACAGGCTTCCATTCCCGCGATAATACCGGTCAGGGAGTGTCCCAGCGTGTCGTGAATCTCCCTCGCGAGGCGGTTCCTCTCCCTCGTCTCCGCCAGACGTTCCGCCTCGCGCGCGTACTGCCCGAGCCTCCTGTTCACGTCGCGGAGCTCCTCGTTGAGCTGCAGGATCTGTTCCTTCTCGCTCATCTGTACGAGGAGCTGGACAACCATAAAGAGAATAAACAGGAAAATGTTCAGCAGCTGCAGGATCTGTCTGATATCCTCGAGGACATTCCTGACGTTCAGCCTGTAGTACTGCCAGTAGGCGCTCACGTCCGTCACGCTGAGCCACTCCTTCAGCCACGCGCCTTCGAGCACGAAGTATAACACGCAGAATCCCGCGGTCAGAAGCATTCGGAAGCGCCATTTAAACGGGCAGCGCATGGCATCGGCGAGGAGAAGCAGGACGATCCCGGTATAGCTGAAATTGAGGACGTAACAGAGCATGCAGGCAAAGACCGTCTCGAGAATGAGCTTCCCGAGATACTGCGCGCCGGACTCCGTCTTCACGAAGAGGAGAAACACCATCGACGCGTAGATCCCCGCGGCGAGAAAGATCGCCCGCCAGTCGGACAGCGGGATGCCGTTCACGTTCTCAATGAGCTGTTCCGCAAGTCCCTGTTTCAAAAAGCCGCGCGAGGAAACAATCGTCGACGACATGATGAACATGATAATCAGGGCGTTGACGTACAATATGACCCCCAGGACAATCTGGGGATAATTATTCAGTTCGTCCGGTTTTTCATTCATGGCCGAGCCGTTCCCTCCCGGTTCTATCTTCGCGGGTCAGAGCCATCTGTCGGGCTGATAGAGGCTCACGTTCCCGGCTGTCACGAGCTGGACCGGGACGCTGATGAATGTCTCCGTCTCCTCCCCCTCGAGAAGACGGTAGAGCGCGTCCGCCGATTCCGCTCCGATCTTCGACGGATACTGGGCCACGGTGGCCTCGATCTTTCCCTCGAGAATCAGGTTTTTCGCGTCCGGCGAGCCGTCGACGCCGTAGATATCGATACCGGAGAACCCCGACGGCCGCGCAGCTTCTTCCCCGGACCGGACGGCATCCGCCCCGTCCTCTCCCTCCGGGTCCGCCCCGTCCCCGTCAGCCTGCCTGCCGGATGCCTCGAGGGCGGCGACCACTCCGATCGCGGACGGGTCGTTGAGGCAGAACACGGAGTCGAAGGGCTCCCCCGAGCGTATGAACTCCTGCATCAGCGGCATCACTCTCTCGATCTGCCCCTCTCCGTCCATCTCGTACACGACCCTGATCTCCGGATTCACCGAGATCTTGTCGAGAAATCCCCTCACGCGGTCCCTTCCCGAGGCAGTCGCCTCGTGTTTAACGAGGACGACACGCGCGCTGTCATGCTTCTTCAGGAAGTACTCACCGATCAGCTCGCCGGCGTGATAGTTGTCGGAGACGACGGAGCAGTCCACCAGGTCCTCGTCGGCGACGTTCGTGTCCGCGATGACGATGCGGATTCCCTTCTTTCTGGCCTTCCTCAGGACGTTCGCCATCCCCCCGAGCTCAACCGGCGTCAGGATGAGCCCGTCGATTCCGGCGTCCATCATCTCCTCGATCTCGGCGATCTGGCGCTCCGCGTCGAGCGCGGGATTGCGCAGCAGGATGCGGTCGCCTTCCACCTCGATCCTGGCAGAGATCTGCTCGTGCATCACGCGGTAGAACTCATTGTTCATCGTCATGTAGCTCACGCCGATCAGGCGCGAGTCCTCCCTGCCCGTCGCGGACAGGTCGGGGTGGATTATGATAAAGAACACCAGAATCACCACGGCCGCCAAGACAACGATAATCTGGGCGGCTCGGGTTATGATGTGGAATTTATTATTCATCTTTCGCGGGCGGATACTCGTTGCAGAGCAGGCGGTAAGCCGGCTCGTCCTCCTCGATCTCCGGGAACCTTCCCAGCGGCTCGAGGAAGCGGTTGTCGGTATTGTCGTCGTTGCACATGGAGACTTCGCCGATCAGAGTGGCTCCGGTTCCCTCCTGGACGACAAATTCGTGGTAGTAATACGGGTAAAGGGATAAGCTCTCGCCCGGATGAAGGATGATCTCCTGCCCCGGCTTCACATAGTAGCGGCGGCCGTCCTGGCAGATCTCGACGTCATTTTCGAGATCGAGCTGCTCGTCCTTCGTCGCGTTCCAGAGCCTGAAGACCACGTTGCCGCCTCCGCGGTTGATGATGTCCTCCATCTTGTTCCAGTGGAAATGATTCGGCGACACCTGTCCCGGCTTCGACATCATGATCTTCTCCGCGTAGGTCTTTGTGTACTTCGGATTCTTCACGTTGCCGTTGCGGATCGTGATCAGCGAAAGCCCCTTCTTCTCAAACTGTCCCTCGCCGTAATCCGTGATGTCCCAACCGAGCGCGTTGTCGCGGATCTCGTCGTACTCGTGGCCCTTGGTATCCCAATCCTCGGGTGTCCAGCTGAGGAAGGGCGGAAGCTCGAAACAGTGTTCCTTCAGCAGCGCCTCAAATTCCCTGATGACAGCATTGATCTCTGAACGTTTCATGTGTATATCTCCTTTCTTGTGCGCGAGCAGCGCTCCTGCGCTTATTTTACAGATCATTTTCACGGACAGGACCCGGAACGGGCCGGGTCAGCCGTTCGTCCCGAAAAAAGCGGCCTTCGCCGCACTGATCTCCTCCGCTCCGTCGAGAATCGTGAAGCGAAGGACGTTCGTCTCGCTGGCAAACGGCGCGAGGCGGTGGACCGTTCCCCTTTCCTCGTCCCAGGGTCTCCCGTAGACGCTGGAATTCGCCGGCTCAAGCCCGATCACGTAGTCCCCCGAAGCGGTGGACTTCCACTCCATGAACTTCGGGAGGTTTTCGGCGCTGTACGAGAGCCTGAGGCCGAGCCCGAGCGGCTCGTTCACGGCCAGCAGCGTAACCGTCCCGTCCCCGTCGGGACGGATGTCGTGGATGAAGACGTATTCCGGCTCATTGTCCTTCGGCGGATCCATCCTGTCCCAGGCGTCCTCGTGGCCGGCCGCGGCTTCGTCGCGCGGGACCGCGCCGCCCGTCGGAATATAGAGCCTCGTGTTCTCATCAAGGAACGGGTAGCCGATATTGATGTGGTAGAGCAGCATCAGCGGCTCGTCCCTGAAGGATTCGTTGACAAATGTGTCCTTCACTGTGACCGTCTTCTCCCCGTATACGGAGGTGATCTCACGCCGGAGCACGGTGTTCTGCCCGAAGAGGGCCGCCTCCCGCATCTCGCCGGACACGGTGAGGATGTAGTCGTCCCCTTCCCAGAAGGCGTCGCCCCTGAGGTGCTCGGCGGGCGTCGTCCTCAGCCTTCCGTGCATCGCGTAATCGATCCCGTCCACCGTACAGGGGGCGCAGATGTTCTCTGATCCCGACGTGAAGAAGAAGCCGCCCATGATGCTCCTAACGGCTTCCTGCCCGTTCGTATCGTAGTGGTTTCTCCCCTGAAGCCCCGGCTTCGAGAGGAAGCTCATATTGATTCCCTTATAGGAAAGCTGGTTCACATCGAGGCATTTGCCGGCCATCACCTGGTAGGCGAGCGGGCCGTTCTTCACGTCCCAGGCCATAAGTCCTGCCGCGCGCCCCTCCGTGAACATGACCGGCCTCACATAGGCGGCCTGCTGCATGGAGCCGACCATTTTCATAAGATCCGTGCGTCTGCCCATTCCGGATACTCCTTTTCATAATCCCGCGATGACTTAGTCACCGGACGCAGCCGTTCTCTGTAAGCTGCCGGTCCCTCACTCCAGGTTCGCGTGGTACTGCCAGAGCGACTTCATCTCAAGCCCGCGCTCATCGATGATCATCTTTGCGAGAACGTCCCCGAGAAGGAGCACGCTCTGCTCGAAGAGCGACGTCATCGGCTGGCACGAATCGATCTCATCCGCGAGATAGAACTTCGTGCGGACCGGTATTCTCACCATGAAGTCCGCGATCTCCTTCATCTCGCTGTCCGGGTTCGACCCGATGTGGACGATCCTGCAGTCGACCGCGCTTCTCGCCTTCTTCGCGATTCCGAGCGGGAAGAGCGAGGCGCCGGAGCCCGACCCCACGATGAGCAGGTCGTTCTTTGTGATCGCGGGTTCGGTGATCTCACCCACGTAGTGGGCCCGGATTCCGAGGTGGGCGAGCCGCTTGCAGACGCACTGAAGCGCCAGCATCACCCTCCCGACGCCCACGAAGAACACCTGGTCGGCGGCGAGGATCTCGTCCCTGAGCCGCATGACCGAATCCGGATCAATTGCGCCGAGTGTCGTCTCAATCTCCGATGTCACGGCAGAAACCGTCTGCCTGTATTCCTCTGAAAATGTCATAGGCTGTTTCTCCTTACTTCCCAAGTACCGATTCGCGGAGACCGTCAAGCCTCGCGAAGCTGCCCCTGAGATCGTCCTTCTTCACACATGTGCTTCCCGTTACAAAGATGTCCACGTCCTCCGCGCCCCAGTCCCGGATATTCTGCTCGGAAATGCGGCCGTCGACCTCGATCGCCGTCCGGAGTCCCCGCTCCGCGATCATCCTGCGGAGGTCCTTCACCTTGCGCTCCGCGTAGGACGTCTGCTTCTCGCCCTTCACGAACGCGTAGCCCGGATTGATCAGCATGAGCAGCACCGTGTCGCACTTCTCAAGGACATAGTCCAGTTCGGAGAGCGGCGTGGCGGGCTTCAGGGCGACGCCAGCGCGCACACCCCTTTCGTGGATCCGGTTCAGCATGCCGTCGATGTGCGGCTGCGTCTCCGCGTGGAACACGATCTGTTCGACGCCGATGTCGAGCAGCTCGTCCACAAAGTAATCCTGCTCCGTCACCATCACATGGCAGTCAAACGCGATATCCGTCTTCGCGCGGAGCTGGCGGACCGTGTCGAGGCCGAGGGGCATGCTCGGGCTGAAGTGCCCGTCCAGGATGTCCACATGGAGCATCCTGACCCCTGCCTCCTCGAGCAGGCGGACCTGGCTCTCCAGGTTACACATATCAAGACAGATTAATGACGGAGAGAAGATGCACTTCCCGTCCCAGACGCTACCGATATCCGGCATGGATTCCCACCTCCTGTATTGCCTTTCCCGCGGCACTCTTCCAGGCGCCGCCGAAGCGATGCTCTTTTTTATCCGTTCACCTTTATGTACTCCTCGATCTCCGCCCTCGTGGGGATCGAAGCGATCGCGCCTTTGCTCTGGACGCAGATGCAGCCCGAGACATTTCCGTAATTCATGGCGTCCGTCAGGTTCTGCCGCGTCAGATCGGCCGCCTTCTCCACACCGTCGATCCGAAGCTTCGAGAGGAAGCCGCCCCAGAACGCATCGCCGGCGCCGGTCGCGTCTACGGCCTTCACTTTTCTGCCCGGCACCCTGAACACATCCCCGTCGAAGAACACCTTGGCGCCGTCCGCGCCGAGCGTCTCGACGATCACCGCGATGCCGTACTTCTCCATCAGCGGGATGAGCGCGTCTTCTCCGCCCATCATCCCCACCTCCTCCTCGGAGATCTTGAGCAGGTCCACATACCTGAGGATGTCGAACACCGCCTTCGCGCAGGCTTCAACGTCGTCATTCCACATGACGTTGCGGTAATTGACGTCGAAACTGACGAGTTTGCCCTTCTCACAGCCGAGTCTCAGCGCGCGCACCGTGGCGTCGGCCTCCGGCTGCGCGGACAGGGAGCAGGATCCCGCGTGGATGATCACGGAGTCCCCGATGTCCTCTTCCCTCACGTCCGCCTCGGAGAGCATCATGTCGGCGCCCGGCTTTCTCGCGAAGGTGAAAACCCTGTCGCCGTCCTCCTTCAGCGTGACGAACGCCATCGTCGTCACCGCCTCTTTGCAGAGCTCCGGGCTTGCGGCCTTTACGCCGTACTCCGCGAGCGTGTCCATCAGGAAGTGCCCGAAATCGTCGTCACCGACCTTGCAGCACATGCTGGCGCTGAGTCCGTTCTTTGCGGCCGCGATCGCGACGTTGGCGGGGGCGCCGCCCGCTTTCCTTATGTAGCTGGCCGGTTCGCTTCCCGGGATAAAATCGATGACCATTTCACCGAGTGAGTAGAGATCGTTCATGTTCAATTCCTCCTCCTTTTTACCTTGTTTTCAGTATAGTGATTCCTATTAATAAAGGCAATACACTAATTCATTCTGACTCATTCCGCCCCGCCGGTACCCTCGTCCGGCTGCCGGCCGGCCGTCTCCCGATCCGGGGACTCGCCCTCAAAAAACCGGTTGATCATGTTGCAGGCTGCTCCGAGAACCGCCGCTTTCTCCCCGAATCTCACCTTTCTCACGATGATCCGCGTCTCGAGGTTGCCGAACTTGGTCCGGTTGATCCTGTCCTCCAGGGCCTGGACATACCGGTCCGGCCAGGAGGCGCAGTCCCTCGCGAGGAGCACGAGCTGGGAGTTCATGATATTGAGGGTATTCGTGATGCCGCTCGAGAGCCTGAAGATCACATCCTCCATCACTGCTTCCGTCTCCGGGGAGCCTTCCCCGCAGAATTCCGCATAACTGAGTTTCTTCCCCGTCGCTGCCCTGAGTCTCTCCAGAACCGTCCGGGAGTTGGCGTAGAGCTCAAGACAGCCGGAATTTCCGCACGGACAGCGGGGCCCTCTGAAGTCGATGGAGACGTGTCCGATCTCAGGGGCGTAGCCCGTGTAGCTGTGGACGCGCTTTCCGCCCACCAGGATTCCGCACCCGATGCCCCTCCCCACGCTGACCAGCAGGATGTCCTGATAACCCTGCCCGTTCCCGAAGAGGTGCTCCGCGAGAACAGCGCTCTGGTTGTCGTGGTCGAACATCACCGGGAGATGATAGCGCTCCGTCAGGAGGCGTCTGAGCTCGATATTTCCGATATTATTGAAGTAGAGGGGTCTGATGATCTTCCCCTCCCGGGCGCTGACGGGCCCGATCGAAGCCGCCCCGATCCCCGCGAGGTTCTCGGTCTCCCTGACCATCGGATCCAGGATCCCGTAGACGCTGTCCATCAGTTCACCGGCATTCTTCCAGACCCGGCGGACCTCCCTGTGGCTCAGAATATTGAGCTGCATATCGACAACCACCGCCTCGCAGCCCTCGCGCTCGATCAGGATGCCGGCAAAGCGCGGCGCGAGGGGTGAGATATCGAGCCCCATCGGGTTTCTGCCGACCCCTTCGCCGACCTCCTTCTCCGTCTCGACGAGATAGTGCTCCGCGATGAGGCCGTTCACGATCTGGGAGATCGCGGTCTTCGTGAGACCGGTGCTGCGGGAGAGCTCGATCCGGGACGTGCACTCCCGGGTCGCTATGAACCTGAGAATCAGTCCCCGGTTGGTTCTCTTCTGTATTTCTTTGTTCAGACCGGGTTTCGGCATGGCGTCTCCTGTATCTTCATATGATTCGGACAGGTCATCCCGCGCGCGTAAAAATGAGCCGTTCGGCTGTGGGATATTCGTCAGCGCCGCGGGAACTTCGATGTCCGTCACTGCTGATTATTATAACATATAAGAGACGTGTCATAACGCGGTTTGGCGATCTTCTGTGAATCTTTCCCGCCTGCCCTGTCGCGTCCCCGGCGCCGTGGGCTCCATCCAAAATTGACACTTCTTCATGTCTGCGCTATGATGACAGAAAGTAATTGTTTCTTCTTCTCTTTTTCAGAATTTCTAAGGGAGGTATGCCATGAAATTCTTTATCGATACCGCCAATGTGGATGAAATCCGCCAGGCAAATGACATGGGCATCATCGCCGGTGTCACCACCAACCCGTCCCTCATCGCCAAGGAGGGCAGGGACTACATGGAAACCCTGAAGGAGATCACCTCGATCGTCGACGGCCCCATCTCGGGCGAGGTCAAGGCGAGCACGACCACCGCCGAGGGCATGATTGAGGAGGGGCGGGCCATCGCGGCCATGCACCCCAACATGGTCGTCAAGATCCCGATGACCGCTGAGGGTCTCAAGGCCGTCAAGGTCCTCGCCTCGGAGGGCATCCACACCAACGTCACGCTGGTCTTCACCGCTGCGCAGGCCCTCCTTGCCGCCCGCGCCGGCGCCACCTACGTGTCCCCGTTCCTAGGGAGGCTGGACGACGTCTCGACGGACGGCGTCGCCCTGATCGAGGACATCATGGACATCTTCAGCATGTACCCGGACATCGAGACCGAGGTCATCTGCGCCAGCGTGCGCCACCCGATGCACATCATCGAGTGCGCCAAGACGGGCGCCGATATCGCCACCGTCCCCTACAAGGTCCTGATGCAGATGGTGAAGCATCCGCTGACCGACATCGGCATCGACAAGTTCATCAAGGACTACGAGGCTGTCTTCGGAAAGTAAATCCCCCGGTACGGAGACGGCGGAGCCGGAGCGATGATATCACCGCTCCGACTCCGCTGTTTTTATGCGGTCTCCGCGGAGACCGCTCTGTCTGTAAAATATATCCTTTTATTTTCCTTTTCCGACAGCCCTGTCGACCACGCACGCCGTCACGGCGTCGCCGGTCACGTTCGTGAAGGTCCTGCCCATGTCAAGGATTCTGTCGATACCGGCGATCAGGGCGACGCCCTCGATCGGAAGACCGACCGAATTCAGGACCGTGCTGAGAACGATGACGCCGGCTCCGGGCACACCGGCCGCGCCGATCGACGCGAGCGTACCGGTCAGGACGACGACGAACTGCATCGGAATCGTGAGGCTGATGCCGAACGCCTGGGCGACAAAGAGGCTGACAATACCCTGATAGAGAGCATTCCCGTCCATGTTGATCGTCGCGCCGAGCGGAAGAACGAAACTGCTGACCTCCTTGGAGATCCCGAGTTCTTCCTGCGTTCTCTGCATCGAGACCGGAAGGGCTGCGGCGGAACTGCAGGACACGAACGCGAGCAGCTGGGCCGGAGCCATGGCCTTCAGGAACTCTCCGACGGAGAACTTCGTTCTGGTCTTGAGAAGCAGGCCATACACCACGACATTGTGGATGACAACGGCCAGGTAAAACACGAGAATCACCTTCAGCAGCGGCAGGATAACCGAGATGCCGTTCTGGGCGACAGTCGGGATCATAAGGCCGATGACGCCGAGCGGTGTCAGCTTCATGATCCACTTCGTGATGAGGATCATCAGGTTGAAGACGTCCTCGATGACATTCCGGAGACTTGCGCCCTTTCCGCCCTGGGCCAGCTTGACGAGCGCGATTCCGATGATCAGCGCGATGAAGATGACCTGGAGCATGTTGCCCTGGAGCAGGGCGTTCAGGATATTGTCCGGGAAGATCGCCGTGATCGTGTCAAGGACGTTCGGCATCTCCTTCGCCTCGTACTCGAGGTTGGTGACCGCAAGGCCGAGACCGGGCTTGAAGATGTTCGAGAGAACCAGGCCGATCACGACCGCGACCGCCGTCGTGCAGAGGAAGATCAGGACCGTGAGTCCTCCGATCTTTCCGACCCTTCTCATATCGCTCATGCTGGCGACGCCGAGAACAAGCGACGAGAAGACGAGCGGCACCATGACCATCTTGATCAGATTGATGTAGATCGTGCCGAGCGGCTTGAAGTAGAGCGCGATGTCCTGATGGTTCTCTAGCGCGAGTCCGACCACGATGCTCAGGAGCAGCGCAATGACGACATACCATACCTGACGCTTTTCTGAAGATCCTGTTTTCATTTCTTACCTCCGGGATAGAATCAATTGCAATTACCTCCTGTGATGCCCTTCATGCTGCCGGTAATCCTTAACATTATTATATAGATATATCTCCACAGGCTTCCCGGCCTGACCGCCGGGTCTCCGCCGGTTCCTCCCCGAGGAATCACCGCGGATGCCTGCCCCCTCCTGCTGTTCCAGCTGACAGCGTCTCACTGACAGCGTCCGTCCGGCTCTTCAGTCCCTGAGTCCGACGACGATGTGTGTCTTCATCTCGGGAATGATTCTCTCCATCTCCTCCATGGAGTCGAACTCGACGAGCGCGACGCCGACCACGGCCCCGCTGTTGCCGTACCTGACGATCTGGTCGCCCGGCTTCTTGTGAAGGTAGAGCTCCCTGATCTTCGGGCGGATGAACTCGTCGAGCTCCATTCCCGTGAAGGTGCCTCCCCTCTCGCTGCCGATGACGTACTGCATGCAGCACCTGATGTCCTGGCGCCGCTCCGTATCCGTCTCCCGGCCCATCGCGATCCGGATCAGGTTGTCGACCTCGTCGACGCCCGTTGCGAGCTGCATCGTCTGCGGGACGTAGTTACCGCCGGATCTCGGGCCGATCTCGATGATGAAGACCGTGCCGTCCTCCTTGACCCTCGCCTCGACGTTGATGCCGCCGCTTCTCATGCCCGATTTCCTGACCGCGCCGGCGACTTCGCGGAGCGCGTTCTCCATATATTCCTTCGGGACAGCCGACGGAAATGACGTTCCGACCGGAGCCGCCCCGAAAAACCGCTGATCACCGAGCTCAAGGAACGCGAGCTCCCCGTCCACGACGATCCCGTCGCCGTGCAGCTGATCGTAAGGCGAATCTATGTATTCCTCGACGATCACCCTGCCGCAGCGGGTGTATCCGAAGGCCCCGTTGATGGCGTTCAGGTACTCATCCCTGTCGTTGACGACGGTGACGCCCTTGCTTCCAGAGGAGTCGACCGGTTTCACGACACAGGGGTATTCGATGAGGCCCGCGAGCGCGACGCCGTCCTCGAGGCTGGTCAGGTGCCTGAACCAGGGGGTGTTGAAGCCGCTGTCGCGGAGAAACGCGCGGAAGAGATCCTTCTCGCTCAGCATCTTCGTCGCCTCAAAACCCGCGCCCGGGAGGCCGAGCTCGTCCGCCGCGTAGGCCGCGGCCTGCGCCGAGGGATCCGAGGCGTAGGCGATGACGCCGTCCACCTGCTCTTTTTTCGCGATCGCGAGCACTCCCTCAAGATCCGTCGTGCTCACGTTGTAGTAGGCGTCGGAGAACTTGTGTCCAGGATTGTCCGGGAGGTAGTCGCAGGTAATGACGTAGTAGCCGGCATCCTTCGCCGCTTTGATCGCCGGGATCTGCGAGTAGGCGCCTCCCAGCATCAGTATCTTCTTCATCGTAGAGATATTCTCCTTGCTGAATGAGTCCGTGGACTCATCCCTGATTCTCAGGTTTTTGATCACATATACAAAAAATTCTACTACCGGAATTCCCCGAGCGCAACAGGAAATTTGCTCGTTCCGGCGCACTTTTTCCTGTAAATTCCGCTGTTATCTGTCTTCTTTTTCCCTCCATCCGTTTTTTCTGATTTGGCTCAAGATGCCCCGTTTCTGTTCAGAACCCCGCGGCTCCGCCTCGCTTCCTCCGCCCGCTTCTATATAAAAGCCGGTCCCGACACACCTGTCAGGACCGGCTCCGCTGCCTTAAAGTCTCTCGTTTCTCTCGATATCAAGGAAATATTTATATGTATCGACCGTGATCTCTCCGCAGGCCGCCTCGTCACAGGCGATAATCGCCGCGTTGTGCATCTGCAGGGCGCTGCAGGTCCACCGGTGGCTCACGTTCCCCTCGACGACCGCTGCCAGTGCGCGGGCCTTGTTGTGCCCGTTGATCAGGACCAGGACCTCCTTCGAATCCATGACGGTCCCGATTCCCACCGAGAGAGCCTGGGCCGGCACTTTCTCCGGATCATTTCCGAAAAATCTGGAATTGACGATCCTCGTGTCAGTGGTGAGGTCCCTGACACCGGTTCTCGAGTTGAGAGATGTGAACGGCTCATTGAAAGCCAGATGTCCGTCGACGCCGATGCCGCCCATGAAGAGGTCGATGCCGCCGTAGGAGGCGATCTTCTCCTCGTAGCGCCTGCACTCGCCCTCGGGATCGTCCGTCATGCCGTTCAGGATATTGATGTTCTCCGGCTTCATGTCAACCAGATGGTCGAAGAAGGTGTCGTGCATAAAGTACCAGTAGCTCTGGTCATGCTCGTGAGGCAGTCCGAGGTACTCGTCCATGTTGACCGTGACGACATTGCTGAAGCTGACCTTGCCGGCCCTGTTCATGTCAATCAGTTCCCTGTAGACTCCGATCGGCGAGGACCCGGTCGGCAGACCGAGCACGAAGGGCCTGTCCCCGCTGTGGGCATTGATCTTTCCGGCGATGTAGGCGGCGGCCCACTTGCACATATTGTTATAGTTTTCCTGAATTACCACTCTCATAACGCGTCTCCTTAATCTGAAAGCAGCCCGGGGCGGAACCCGCTGCGGTGCGGCATCACCCCCTGCTTCCGGCGGTTGTCAAGGCACTGCCCCCGCGCCGCCCGGCCCGAAAGGAAAGAACCGCCGGACTCCCGCGAAGGACAATGGTTTAATTTCTGTCAGGTGCCGGAAAACCGCTCTGTTACAGTGTTGATTCTGCTTTTTACAGCCTTCCTTCCGACCCACCCGGGGCCGCGGCAGCATCCGCCGAGTCTTTCGATGACTGCCGTCCTCGTCAACCTTTTAAGGTCCTGGCGCTATGGCGCTTTTCTTCTCTCCTCCCCAAAAGAACGCCATTTAAGAACAAATTATAACACGGTTCTTTTCAAGGTCAAGAAAAACCCGGAACGCCGTCTCCGGGTTCCGGGATCACACTGTCCTGCCGCGGACGCCGTCAGTCCGCCGCGGCCATTGACCTTGAGGCGACCACGTCGGCTCCGGTCCCCAGCAGGTTGGATATAATCACGTCCCCCTCGCTGACCGGAGCTTTCACGCTCACCTTCCTCACCTCTTCCATCGCTTCAAACATCACGTCGAGCGGTATCTCCTCCGACGTGATCACCGGGAGCACGCGGTGGGTCCCTCCCTCGATCTTCACGGTCGAAGTGAGAATCCGCTCAGGGCGGATACACTCCTTCCGGGCGTAGGCCTCGCCCTTCGGACAGGTGTTGCCTGTCACGGAGATGATCTCATCCCCCTCCATCTTCACCGTCACCGTGCATCCTATCGGGCAGTTGACGCAGATCAGTTCCTTCTCTGTCATTAAAACGCCTCCCTTATGTAAACCTTGTGGCCCGCGGGTCCGTCCTGGGGCCGTCCCGCCGCTTGTTCCTCCGTTTTCACGCCTGCGGTTCGACGCTGATCACGACATCCCCGGAGAGCCCCGCGATGACATCCTTCGTGAGGACGACGCGCTCCATCTCCGAGGGGATCATTTTCCGCTTCTTAATCGTGCGGATCACCCGGCCGCCGCCCCTTATGACAACCGAGACCGTGTCGAGAGGCGCCTTCACCCTGAAGAAGAACTCGACATTGCCCCACGCGCTGTCCGGATGCACGAGGGCAGGCACCGTGTAGCTGACGTTCTCGCCCGGGCGCACCGAAACGCGGCGTTCCCCGGCCTCCGTCCCTTCCCTCTTCGCGCGGATGTACCTCGCGGCGCCCTCGCCGGCGCGCTCCGCCTGGAGCGAGACGAAGTCCACGAGGTCGTGCACGTGGAGCCCGTTTCCGCAGGCGAAGATCCCCTCAGCGCTCGTCATGTAGGAGTCGTCGACGACCGGTCCCTTCGTCGACGGATCCATCTCGATCCCGGCGTCGTCGGCCAGGTGGTTCTCGGGGATCAATCCGACGGAGAGCAGCAGCGTGTCGCAGTCGAAGTACATCTCGGATCCGGGCACCGGCTGGCGATTGTCGTCGACCTCCATGAGCTCGATCTTCTCAAGCCGGCTCTTCCCGAACGTCTTCGTGACCGTGTGGGACAGGTAGAGCGGGATCCCGAAATCCTCCAGGCACTGTTTCATGTTTCTCGGGAGACCGCTCGAATAGGGCATGAGTTCGGCGACGCCGAGCACCTTCGCCCCCTCGAGCGTCATCCTTCTGGCCATGATGAGGCCGATGTCCCCCGAGCCGAGGATGAACACCCGCTTTCCGACCATGTAGCCGTCGATGTTCAGGTACTTCTGGGCCTGCCCGGCCGTATAGACGCCCGCGCAGCGAGGTCCGTGAATGCCGATGGCCCCTCTCGGGCGCTCATAGCATCCGACCGCGAGTATCACCGTGTCGGCGCTGACCGTGACGTCGCCCTCCTCCGGATTTACGTACTCGACCTCGCGGCCCCGGGTCAGCCCGACCGCCATGGTGTTGAGCTTAATCTCAACGCCGAGTTCCTCCGCCATTCTGATGAATCTCTCCGCATAGGCCGGCCCGGAGAGCTGCTCCTTAAATGTCTGCAGCCCGAACCCGTTGTGTATGCACTGCTCGAGGATGCCGCCCGGCTCCCCGTCCTTCTCCAGGATCACGATGTCTCCGATTCCCTGTTTTTTCAGGGCAACGGCAGCCGCCAGCCCGGCGCTTCCCCCTCCGATAATGACGCTCTCGTAATGTCTCATCTGCTGTTATTCCGCCTTTACGTATTCTTTCTTTGATGACACTCCCTGTCCCCGGGGGAACCGCTCACCGGTTCTCCCCGCACAGGATGCGGGAGTTCTCCGCGTCGAGCACGACCTCCGTCGGATCGATCTCAAGTTCCCTCGCGAGGATCTCCACCACCCTCGGCTCACAGAAACCGCCCTGGCATCTTCCCATGCCGGGCCGCACGCGCTTCTTCACGCCCTTGACGGTCCTCGCGCCGCACTTCCGGCGGATGCAGTCGAGAATCTCCCCCTCGGAGACCTGCTCGCAGCGGCAGATAATCCTGCCGTATGCCGGGTTCAGGCGGATCAGTTCATTTCTCTCGTCACTCGTGAGATCCGCCATGACGACCGGAGCCCGCCTCGTCATCACCGCGTCAGGGTTCTTCACAAGGCTGACTCTCTTTGATATAAAATGTTCGATCAGATACTTCGAGATCGCCGGTGAGGACGCGAGCCCCGGCGAATCGATCGACGCGGCATTCACAAATCCCGGCAGGCCCTCCGCCTCCTCCAGAATGAAGTCGGCCTCCTCCGAGACCGGGCGCAGGCCCGCGAAGACGCGGATCGCGCGGTTTAAGGGGACATTTTTTACGATCCGGGAGATGTTCTCCCGCACATACGCAAGTCCCTCCGGGCTAGTCCCGATATCCCCGGGATCCTCCGTGAAATCGCTGTTCGGCCCGATCAGCGTGTTGCCGTATACCGTCGGCACCGCCAGCACGCCCTTCCCCTTCTCCTTCGACGGCACCGGGAAGATCACGTGGTTCACGAGCTTCACGTTGCTGTCGAGCACATAGTACTCCCCCTTGCGGGGCGTGATCTCAAATCCCGGGTTTTCCGTCACATACGACGCGACGCGCTCCGCCCCGACACCGGCTGCGTTGACGACGACGCGTGTCTCCAGTTCCCGCTCCGGGGTGGAGACGACGTACGTTCCCCGTTCCGTCCGGCCGATCCCCGTGCAGGGCGAATTCAGAAAGATTTCAGTCCCGTTCTCCGCCGCGACCTCCGCGCAGGCGATCGCGACCTCCCAGGGATAGATCACCGCCGTCGTCGGAAACTCCAGGACCGCGGTCACCCCGTCGGCAAGGTTCGGTTCCTCTTCTCTCGCCTTCTCCACGGACGGAAACACGTACGGAATCCCCCGCCGCTCCGCCCGGTCCGCCAGAACGCGCAGATGTTTCTCCTCCTCTTCGCCACAGGCCGCGACGTAGGAGCCAATCTCCCTGATCCTGCACCCGAGGGACCGGCACAGATCGGGATACATCCGGCTCCCTTCCGGGTTGAGAAGGGCTTTCAGTGTCCCGTCCTCCGGGTCATAACCGGTGTGGACAATGGCGGAGTTGGCCATCGTCGTGCTGTCCGCGATGTCATTTTCCCTGTCGATCACGGCGACGCGGAGCCTGTACTCCGAGAGATCTTTCGCGAGCATGGTGCCGGTGATGCCGGCGCCGATAATTACAACGTCATACATAGTCCGCTGATACCCCTTTGCTGCTTGTTTTCCCGGCGAAAAACCGGATTCTTCCGTCCTGTCATTAATATCATTATATACTCATATCCGTGGCGGTGACAATTAAATTGAGCGCCCGTTCTACCGGCAGACGGCACAAAAAAAGCAGCCGCGGCTATTCACGCGCGGCTGTGAAACATTATATATATCGAGCTTCCCGTCAGAGGATGCCGTCCACATACCGGTCGACCGCCTCCGTCGCCCGGAGAAGCAGGGACGCGAGCCTGCAGGTGTTCTCATCTCCGAGGCTGTCCCTTATGGAATCAAAGATCATAAGCACGCGGTCGTGCTCCTTCAGATAACTGACCCTGCCCTCCCCGGTGAGCCTGATGTAGACCTTTCTCCTGTCATTCCCGCTCCGGTAGCGCTCTACGATCCCTCTCTCCTCGAGCTCGGTGAGAATCTTGTTCATCTGGGATTTCAGCAGCCTCAGGCGATGACCGATCTCGGTCGCGGTGATCTCCCCTTTACTGCTCCCGGAGCGGCAGAGAAAGTTGCAGACCAGCATCTCGTTCAGCGAAAAGCTCTTGAGCAGGCGGTTTCCCCTCACGCCCGCCGCCATGCGGATCCAGGCGTCAAGGAGGTCTTCCCTGCAGTCCATCCCGCTTTCCCCGTCATCCTTTTCTATACTGTCTCTCGAAATACCGTCCTGTTCGACCTGGCTCATCCGGATCTCCTTCTGTCGCGATTCGTTCATTTATTGAACTTATTTCCATCCCCTATAATAGGACTTTTTCGACAAAAAGTCAATGATTTCCGGAATATTTTTATCTATTATTGCTAATTTGAGCATTGATTTTATGATTCTGACGCCTCACCCGCAGCAGGCAGGACGATCCGGATCCGGGTTCCGAGTCCTGTCCTGGAAAGGATCTCGAAATGTCCCCTGTGCTTGTCCACGATCCACTTCGCGATGGAGAGGCCCAGTCCCGTTCCCTTGTAGGACCTCACCTCGTCGGACCGGTAGAAGCGCTCGAACATGTGCCGTACGTCGGCCTCCGCCATGCCGATTCCCGTGTCCTGGACCTGGATGTAGGCCTCGCCGCTCCCCGTGAAGCCGCAGGAAAAAATGATCTCATCCCCTTCCTTCGTGTACTTCGCCGCGTTGTCGGTCAGAATCCGGACCGCCTGCTTCAGCATCCCCGGATCCGCGGTCACGAAGATCGGCGTCTCCCCGGCGGAGCCTCCGGCCTCATAAGCGTCCCCGCCGGCAGATCCCGTGTCATCGGGGAGTCCGCTCCCTCCGCGGAACCGGTAAGGGTGCTTCTCATCGATCATGAAGGACTCCTCATAGACCTCGCGGAGCAGCTCCCTGAGATCCGTCTTCTCCATTTTGACCGCGTTCCTGCCGCTGTCCCCTCTCGCGAGGAACAGGAGCTGTTCCACCAGGCGGTTCATGTGGTCAGCCTCATTCTGGATTGCCAGGATGGACTCGTCCAGGATCTTTTCATCCTGCTTGCCCCACCGGTCAAGCATGTTGGCGTAGCCCTGGATCACCGCGATCGGCGTCCGGAGCTCATGGGAGGCGTCATTGACAAATCTCGCCTGCTGCTGATAGGTCTCCTTCATCCTGATGAGGAGGTTGTTCATCGCGGCCTCCACGCCGGCCAGTTCGGAATCCCCGAGCGAGAGCTTGCGGGCGTCGTCCGGGCGGATCTGCGTGATTGCCTCCTCGAGGATCTGGTACTTGTCCTCCGAAAACGAAATCCTGCTCAGCTCGTCGGCCCTCAGCGCGAGCTCATTCAGCGGATCCAGGATCTGCCGGATCTTCCGGTCCTCCCTGTTGTATGCGATCAGGATCCCGATCAGCTGGAGGACGAACACGGCGAGCAGTATCCCCGCCATGATGAGGAGAACCCGGTCGACCCTCATCACAAGCACTGACGTGCCTGCCTTGTTCATGATCCTGTAGACCAGGCTGCCCTTCGCGGCTCCGCGCGTCAGCGACCGCGTCCCGTCGAAAGAGATCCTGCCGGTCTTCGCGATCTCAAGGCCGGCGGCATAGGCGATGACGGAGCATAAAAAAAGAAGGACATCCAGCCTGATCGAGATGCCCAGTTTCTTCCTCACAAGTCCGAGGTGAAGCCTGCGGGTGATCGACGATACCCGCTTCGTCTCCCCGCCGGGAACCGGCGTCCTGTTCTTTGAGCGCGTGCCGTTCCCCCGGTGCCCTGCGGGTTTTCCCTCCTTCGGGAGTTTGTCCCCGCGCGCTCCCTGCTTTCTGCTCATAGGCGTACTCCTGCTGCCCGTTTATTCTTCCCAGGCTTTGATGACATAGCCGACGCCTCTGACGGTGTGGATCATTTTCACATCAAAGACATCGTCGATCTTGGACCGCAGATAGCGGATATAGACGTCGATGACGTTGGTCTCGCCGACGTAATCGTACCCGCAGACCTTCTCGAGAAGCGTCTCCCTCGTCATGACGATATCCTGGTTCTCGAGGAGCGTCTTCAGCATCATGAATTCGCGGTTCGTGAGCGAGATCTCGTGGCCGTCCATGAGGACCCTGCGGCGCGGCTCGTCGAGGGTGAGCGGGCCCCACCGGAGGACGCCCTCCTGCCCCGGGGATTCCGGCCCCGCGCCCCGCGCGCCGGCGGGAGATCCCGCTCCGTCCGCCTTCGTCTCCATGGGATGAAGTTTCAGCGCGACCCGGATCCGCGCGAGGAGTTCCTCGATCGCAAACGGCTTCGTCACGTAGTCCACCGCACCGGCGTCAAGCCCGGCCACCTTGTCCATCACCGAATCCCTTGCCGTCAGCAGGATGACCGGCGTCGGGCGTTCCTTTCCCAGCCTCCTCAGAACCTCGAGGCCGTTGAGTCCCGGCAGCATGATGTCAAGAAGTATGAGGTCATACTGAGTCCTCTCCGCCTCCTCCAGGGCATCCCGCCCGTTTCCGCACTTGGTGACGCTGTAACCCTCGTGCAGAAGTTCAAGCTCCACAAACCTGGCGAGCTGTTCTTCATCCTCGACGATGAGGATACAGGGTTTTCTCGAATTCTCTCCGCTCATCCCTTGTCCCGACCTCGTTTCCGTCAGCACAGGCGGAAGACCGCCCCGGTCTTCCGCCCGTCCCAGGCTCACAGCCTTACTTTGTGTTTTCGTCCTTCCTGTCTTTCGCGTAAAAGCCTTCCTTCATGGAGTCGGCGGCATTGCCTGCGGATTCCATAAATTCGTTGGCCTTCTTCAGGTCATCCCTGCCGTCGAATGAATACCTGCAGCCGAAGAACAGCGCCACGATCGCGACCGGGATCACAACCTTCCACGCGATGAGAAGGATGATGACGAGTGCGATGAGCGGAATCCTGAAGATCTCGGAGTCGTTTCTTCTGACGCAGAAGGAGTTGTCAACGCACACCCTGAAAAAATGCCTGATCGAATCCCGGAGCGTCCTCCCGACCTTTGTCTGTTCCCTTCGCTGCTCGTCGACCGTCTCCCTGACTTTGAGGTAATTGTCCTGCTGTTCATAGCTTGTGGAGAAATCAGCCTTTTCCGGCGCAGCGGTCTTCCCCTGCTTCTCCAGGCTCACCATCGCGTCGAGAAGATCCCAGTTCGACGCCTCAAGCGCGGCGCGGGCTTCCTCATAAGAAACGTTTGCTCTCTCGCGAAGTTTTTCGACTTTTTCAAGGTTATCCATCTTTTTTCTCTCCTCTTTCTTCATGTGGCGGCGGATCTTACGTCCGCCGGATTTTTGACGCGGATGCGTTTCTTCTTTTTGTTCTGTTTTGTTTTCGCGTTCCGCATGTTCGTTTCGATGATGCTACTCTATCATCCCTGCTTTAAAAGAGCTTTGAAGAAAGATTAAAGTTAGATTAATATACAAAAATTGATTTTTAATTTTCACCAAAGTCCGGTCAGCCGGCAGTGCTCTCCGGAACGTCCCCCGCCTCCGTGATGGTGATCGTCTCGATGACGGGCTGGTCCTCCGGCGGGATCGTGCCGTTCCCGTCCGCAGGTTTCGCCTCCCCGCAGATCCGGTCCACCACGTCCATGCCCTCCGTCACGTACCCGAAGGCGGCGTAGTCCCCGTCGAGGAACGTGCTGTCCCTGTGAACGATAAAGAACTGGGAACTCGCGCTGTCCTTCATCTGCGACCTCGCCATCGAGATCGCCCCGCGCGTGTGGGAGAGATTATTCTCAAAGCCGTTGCTGCTGAATTCCCCCTTGATGTTCCTGTCGGAACCGCCGGTTCCGTTCCCCTCCGGGTCTCCGCCCTGCATCATGAAGCCGTCGATGATTCTGTGGAAAGTCAGGCCGTCATAAAATCCCGATTCCGCGAGGGACACGAAATTCTTCACCGTCTCCGGGGCGGCCGTCTCATCGAGCGCGACGGTGACGCTGCCGAAATCCTTGATATCGATCTTCGCGTAGTGGGTGATGTTGATGTCGTCGGCGCTCACAGCAAGCTTCTCCTTTGAGGCGGCCGCGCTTTCAGTTTCAGCGGAGGCTTCGGACACCGTGCTCTCCGACCCCGCGGAAGAGGACGTCTTCGTCCCTGCCCCCGCGCTCCGGACTGAGGACACGATGATCGCGATGATTCCGATGATCGCCGCAGCCGCGGCGATCCCGATCAGGATCTTCGGATTGACGCTCGGGTTTCCCTTCTTTTTCTTCTTTTTTGATGCCATGTTCTCACATTCTCCTTTTTCGTGTGATTGAATTACCGGATCTCACAGCTCCCGGTCCGACGCGAACATAAGCGAGTTCTGCAGCGACCAGGAGCTCAGCGAATCATCGCAGGGTATTGTCGTCGTGAAGCGAAAGCTCTTCTTCAGCATCCTCTCCATCCGCCTCCCCCGGAGGGCGAACGGCCCCCGGAGGGCGGCGGCGACATTGACCGCATAGATGCCTCCCTCGGTCAGCCTTCTCCGGATCAACCCGATCCCGGTCTCGGACCGCAGCTCCCGGATCGCCCGCTTTCCGGAGTAGGCGTCATCTATAATGAAATCGTAGCTGTCCGCGCACCGGAGCAGATAGTCAAACCCGTCTTCATTGATGATCCTGAGGCGGCGGCTGCGCGATTCGTCCGCGAGCAGCTCATCGAGATAAAAATGTTTCTTCGCGATGTCCGTCAGCCTGCCGTCGATTTCGACGACGTCCATCTCCCGGTCCGGATAATGGCTGATGTAATACTTGGGATACGCGAAAGCCCCGCCGCCGATCAGCAGGGTTTTCCGGATTTCGGGTCTCAGGCTGAACGCGAACGACAGCTGGCTCAGGTAGGGGAAGACGAGCTCGTTTCTCATCTCCGGATCGGTAAAGGTCGCCGATTCGATCGCGCCCCTGACCATCAGCAGCCTGACGTTCTGTTTCCTGAAGCGCATCTCCCTGATCCCGTATCCGTATAGATCGTCAAATTTATTATTTTTCTGATCCATTAATTTATAATATCTGTTTTGATTTGCGCGAGTGCTCAGTTGATTTTTTAACTTCAGTAGTTTTTATTTATCTCTAATTCCAAATATGTTATACTTCTTCATGGCTGGCTGCACCCCAGCCATGGGTGCGAAAACGTCCGGTGAAGGCGGGCCGTAACCCCTCATATACGGCCTGTCTCTTTTATCGGGCAGAAAGCCGCGCAGCCTCACCCGAGGGGAATCTCCACCACCTCCGCCATCTTCGTCAGGCACTCCTCGATCTGCGCCGCGATCTCGTCCACCATTCGCCCGGTGATCTCCTCGTTCTTGTCCTCCTCAAAACTCCTCAGAAGGTCCTTCTTCACGCTCCCCGCGATCATGCCGAGTCTTGACCGGAACGCGCTCTCCGTGATCAGTTTCCTCACGGGAACCGGAAGGCTCAGGTCGAGCAGAGCCTTCTCCATCTTCTTCTTCCCGAGAATCAGCACGAGCAGCGACACAAGGGCGCCCGCGATGATGCCGTTCGGGCCGGCCGAGATGACGGCGATTCCGGAACCGCCGCAGATCAGTCCGACCAGGATGGAGATGATCGAATCGATCATCAGGGTGATCTCCTGGACCGCGAACATGTTCTTCGCGTCGAGCCTGATATCGATATCCGACGCGTTGAGATAGGAGTTCAGGCTGAGCGCCGTGTAGGGCACATTGTGGCGGATGCAGATCGGAACTGTGTACTCCTCCAGCTTGTCCGCGACGAGGTTCAGCCAGGAGGAGATCGGCTTGATCAGAAGCTCCCTCGCCTCGTCAGACCTGAGATAGGCCGTGATCTCCTCTTTCAGGGCGTCGTCGGTATCGGAGAGGCGCCTGATCTCCCCGCTGCGCCATCTCTCGAAGACCGTCATGCCGGCATTTTCGAGGATCGGCTCCACGAGCGTCTCCACCGCCGACCTGTACAGGCTGTCGATCTCCGACGCGACGATATCCTCGATCACCCCTGACGCCTTCAGCTCCTCGATTTCCCTGCGGAAATCGCGCAGCTCGTCGTCTATTCTCCCGCAGTAGGCCAGGCCGCGGGACACCGAGAACTCCGGCTCCGCGCCCGTGATGATGACTGAATCGGGAAATGCCTCCATACACCACTTCCGTACCGCCGGGAGCTTCGACACGCCCCCGGTCATGAAGACGAGCTCCGGGGCCTCCCCGCCGATGCCCTCCCTGATCTCGCGAAGCGAACTCACGAATACCGAGCGGAAGGACCGGCCCCCCAGCCTGTCCGAGGGCTTCTCCAGAAGGAGTTCCGCGATCTCGCTGTCCATGGCGATCTTCAGGCGGATGGGTCTGTCGAGCCGGATCAGGACGGTTTCGGCGCAGGGCTCGTCCCTGAAATATTCCTCGTCGGAAAAATACCTCTCCTTGAGTCTTCTCGCCGCGAACTCGCAGTAGTTCTTCCACGGCTCGCTCTTCTCGAACACGCGGCGGATCTCCTTCTCGTCTGGGGACCGCCTGACCGATTCCTCCAGCAGGATCTCATCCATCACGCCGCCGCCCAGAGTGACTTCCCCCGCCGTCCGCATCTCCACTTCTTTCCCGCCGCAGACGTGGGCGAAGTCGGTGGTCGACGAACCGATGTCCACGACAAGGACCGGCTTGGAGAGGATGTCATACCCTACCTGCAGGTGCCGGGACTGGCACGCGCTCACGAGCGCGGCCCTGGATTCCGACACAATTCTGGCAGGCGGATAGCCGATCGCCTCAAAGATCGCCCTGTACTGTTCCCTCGCGTTCCGGTTCCAGCCCGCCGGGCATCCTATATAGAAACAGCAGTCGGCCCCCTTCACGAGGTCCCCCGCCGCGTAGAGCTCTCCGAGGACACCCGCGGCGAAGCTTCTGATATCCCCCTCGCTGGAAGAGTCCGTCAGGAACCTGCTCTTGAAGCGGAGTTTCCGGCGGACGGCTCCCGACGCGTAGCAGGCATTTTCCCCGATCAGCAGCTGGCCGTCGCTCATCGCCGCGTAGGCGGTGACAAAACTGCCGGCGTTCCGGACGGGGATGATGTCCGGCGGTGTCTTCTGTTCTTTCAGGAGAACCGAGATCGCGCTCTCGGCGTCTCCGAGGTCAAACCCGTAATATTTTTCCATCGCTGTCCCCCAGTCAGCCGCTCTTCCCGGAGCCCTCAGAGAAAGAGCCCCGGAATCCTCGAAGGATCCGGCGCCCCTGCCTCAGTCTATGCGCGGGCAGCGGAAGCGAGCCCCTTCTTCAGCAGCATCCCGTCGCAGACGAGGGCCGGCCGGAGCGTCCCGCCGCCCTCGGACGGCAGGCGGTCAAACCACGCCGCGTGCTCCTCGCTGTAGTCGACCACATCGATGTGCTTCGTGTGGAGATAGTATTTGAGCTCCGAGAGCTTCTCGAACGCGTACGCGCTGTCCCCGCTGTAGGAGGCCTCCAGGAGTCCCGAGTAGAGCGCCAGGTCCGCGGCCGACATTCCCTTAGCGGCATTCCGGTCCGCCGCCCTCTGGTTCCAGACGTCCTCCACGGCGATCTGGTCTAGGTTCCGGTCTATGATCATCATAACCGTCCTGATCGTCCTGCACATCTTATCGCTGTCGATGATGCACTCCGTCATCCGCTCCTTAACGGCAGTGCGCGTCTTTGCGCTGAACCGCCCCGCCAGAAAGAAGCAGACGCCCGCGCCGGCAAGAAGGACCAGGGCGGAGGGAATCTTCAGGAGATTCACCGTCGTCGTGAGCACCGCCGCGGCGCAGAGGGCCGCGCCGGCGATGAGGAACGCCAGGAACAGGACCATTCCCCGCGAGGCGCCCTGCCGCTTTCCCTCCTTCGGGGACCGCTCCCATATGCGGATATCCCTCACGGTATCCGAGATCGGGACCATTGCTTTGGCTGCGGCAAGCATCCCCGCCGCAGCCTCCCTCACCCTGTCATCCGCGCAGTTTTCATTGTACCGGTATGTCATCCGGTCGAAGAAAGCCTCGAGAACCGGCCTCGCCTGGTCGGGCGTCGCCGCAGTGTCGAGCTGACGCGCCAGCTTCTCCCGGTGCGCTTCAAAAATCTCAGTCATCGTCATGGTCTTCACATTCCTTCGAACAGAATCGCGGGAATCCGCTCACTGTCGGCTTCCTCGTAGACGGCGTCCCGCACTTCCGAGATGCTCCCGTAGGCCGAGTTCGCCAGCGCCGCCCCGCCCCACTCGCCGGCCGGGAGATAATTCTCCTCCATGCCGCTGCCGAGCACGGCGCAGTTCTCCCCGCCGCTGAACCCGAGAAGGTAGCTGTAGGACCTCACCACATAGGCGGAACCGAGATAGTAGTGGTCTCTCGTGTTGTCCCGAACGCAGACAAAATTATATCCGTCGTAATCGACGTAGCTGATCACGGCCGCCCCCTCATCCGTGAAGGAGGCGATCCTGACCGTGGCGCCCGCTCCCTCCAGAACCGATGAGATAAATGACTCAAAACGGCCGGCGTTCACAAGTCCGTCCTCCCCCGCGATGACGACCCCCGCTTCCGCGAGCCCGTCATAGGAACCGGGCAGGCTGCCAAGGGACGCCTCGATCCCGGAGATGTCGCGTCCGGTCTTCTCCGACAGCTCGTCGCTCGAAGGCCCGAGATGGACGCCGGAATCCGTGCCCGCGGACGCCTCCCCGTCCCACTCGCCGTCCTCGTCAGTCCAGTCGTCGAGACCGTCGTCCCACTCGCCGTCCAGGTTGTCGTTCCACTCCTCGTCCCCGTAGTAGTCGTCGTCCCCGTAATAGTAGTCGTCCTCGTCGTAGTAATACTCGTCGTCCGCCGCCGTCCATGCGGGTCTGCAAATAAGAAGCGCCGCGGACAGCGCCACGGCTGCCAGACCTCTCATCTTTTTCATATTCACTGCCTCCGGAAAAAATGTCTGTCTTCAATCAAAAAGACCGCTGTTCCGTCTCTCGGGTCACGGTCAGCGCTTCAGCCTCACTTCCGTGATCTCGGCCCTTCCGTCCCGGCACACGCCGGTGAGCTCTATGCGGGCCCTCCTGTCCTCCGTGCGGTATTCTTCGGTCACCGGGCTTCCGCCGGAGGTCCTCCGGATCACTCCGTAAAAGTCTCTCAGAATGGGGTCGGAGACGACCCCCGCGACTCTCAGCCCCTCATTGAATCCGTACGCCTCAATCAGTCTGCCCGTCAGCGCTGCCTTCGCTTCCTCGGTATTCATACTGCCCACCCCCTCGCGCGAACCGTTTCGCTGCCTCGGCCTCCCGCATTTTCCGCGAAAAGACACAGCCCGGAGGTTCATCCCAGAGACGGGACAGGGGACGGTTCCGCCGTCCTGCCGAAACAGGATGGCAGAACCGTCCCCTGTCCTTCCGGACATAAGGACAGCTCCCGTCCCCTATGCCCGCAGGATCTCAAAAACAGATCGTCCTTCCGTCATTTTTCCTCACAGATCACCGTGTCCACCGTGACTCCGTCTGAAGAATAAACCGTGACCGTGAGCCCGTCCGGGGCCGTAAATACTGTCAGACTGCTCTCCTTTGACCCGCTCTCCGGCTCAAAGCCGGCCGCCCTCGCGGCCTTGTCCGCCGCGGACAGGTCCATGCCGTACTGGATGCCGGCGATCTTGTATGTGTTCCCGGCGTAGAGATTGATCTTGGTGATCACGCCGCCCCTGACGGATCCCGTCATGCCGACCTGGTGCGTCCTGCCGTCCACGCCTTCCCCGAGGTTATAGCTTCTGACGCCGATCGCCTCCTCGGCCGACGCGTCAGGGAACTTCTTCTCCAGCGCGCTGAACGAGAGTCCCAGGTACTGGGTCAGCTCGTTTTTCTCCATCGGCTTGATGACGATCTTGCCGACTCCCGGGAGGATCGCCCCTCCGGCACCCCCCGAACCGTTCCCCTGGTTTCCGGGATCCGCGGGATCCTCAGCCGAGTCGATCGTTCCTCCGAGCGAGAAAAGCAGTCCCGACACCGATTCCTCCATCGACTCGACGGTGCTCGCCTCATCCGGAATTCCGGCGCTCTCCGTCTCTTCGCCTGTGGTCCCGGACACCTCCTGCGCCAAGGACGTCCCGGCCGGAGCCGGCGCCTCCGCCCGCTCCCGTTCCGAAGTCCCCTCCGCCGAAGAGGCACGTTCGCTCTGGGCGGAGATCTCCGAAGCTGCAGCGTCGGAAGCCGTGGACTCCGCCTTCCCTCCGCTCTCATCGGCGGAGGCGCTCTGTGTCGCGACAATCGCCGACGCGGCGACCTCGGAGACGGGTGCCTCTTTCTTCTCCTTCCCGCAGCCGGAAAGGGCCGCGGCGGGAAGAGCAAGCGCGATGAGCGCGGTCAGCAGATGTCTGCGCGTTCTCCACTCTCTGTTCAGACTACTGTTCATATATACGTATTTACCTCACAGATCGGCGTGCGGGACGCCTCATAAACTCATCGGTTTTGTATTCTCAGGCACCTTGCAGATCATCATGACGTCTCCGACCTGGACATTGTAGGCCTGATCCGGGAAAAATGTTCTTCTCCCTCTCTCCACGTAGACGACGGCGGTGCGGTACTTCTCCAGAAGCTCGTCGGACGTAAGGCCGATCCAGGCGCTGTCCACATCTATGAGGAGCGTGTGGGCCGCGGACATCGCCGGTCCTTCCCCGCCCTTATCTCCGACCATCTTCGTGTACTGCTCGACGAATCCCGCGGAGATGATACCAGTCGGAAGCGCAACCGCCGCAACCCCCAGAAATGACATCACGACCGCCATGACCCGGCCCATGAGCGTCACCGGGTAGATATCCCCGTATCCGATCGTCAGGACCGCGGACACGGACCACCAGATCCCGGAAAACGCGTTCCTGAACACCTCCGGCTGGGCGGGGTGCTCGACGTTGTACATCAGAATCGACGACGCGAGAATCAGCGTCAGGATGATGAACACGGAAGACGTGAGCTGGTTCCTCTTCTCGTAGAGAACCGACAGGATCACGTTAAACGAGTCGTAGTTCGCGTTAACCCGGAACAGGTGGAAGATCCTGACGACGCGGAGCATCCTGAACACGACGAATCCGTCCAGGAACAGAAACGGCAGGATGGTCAGAAGCTCGATTATGCCGTCAAACGAAAAAACATACTTCAGCACCGCCTTCCCGGCCGGCAGGTCGGGGTAGAGATAAGGGGCTGTCCAGATCCTCAGGACATATTCCATGAGAAAAAAAAGTACCGTGAACAGCTCCGCCCAGAACAGGACGCGGTGCCAGACGCTGAATCTGTCAAATGTCTGCAGCACCATCAGGGCGATGTTGAGTAAGATCACGATGACCAGGATGATATCGAAGACCCTGCTCGGGGTATCTGATTTGTTTCCGATCTGGATGATCTCGAAAACCCTCATCCGTATTGATTTTTTGCCGGTTTGGTTCTCTGTCTGGTTCATCTCATCCGATTAAGCGCTTGAATGGTTATAAGCATTATATCCCGAAGAAGTGCCTTTCGCAAGACAAAGTCCCCGCCCGCGGAAAGACCGGCTTCCGCCCGCGGGCCGCCTTCCCCGGCCCGAAAAAGGAGCGCGCGGACTGGCCGCGGTCAGGCATTTCCGGTGAGTGAGATGTAGAGGTCGTAGAGGGCGGAGCCGGTCTTCCCTCTCGCGGGGTACTCATTTTCCCCGATTTCCAGGATGTGCGCGTCGCAGCAGTTGACAATCTTCGTCCCCGCGGCGTGAGTGAGCTCCCTCTGAAAGCCGGTGCCGTAGTTTTTGTGCACATGGCCGTGGAGCATGTATTTCGGGTGCCAGCGCTCGATGAGTTCGTTGAAGCAGCAGAATCCTCTGTGGGGCAGGTCCTCGAGGTCTCCGTACCCGCTCGCCGGGGCGTGCGTGAGCAGGATGTCGAAGCCGTTCGTCAGCGTGAGCTTCCCCTGCAGGCGGCGGATCCTCCGCTTCATCTCCGACTCGGTGTACATGTCCTTCCCCTCGCGGTAGCGCATGCTGCCCCCGAGCCCGAGGATCCGGAGCCCCCTGTAATTATAGACCGTGCCGTCGACGTCGACGCATCCGAGAGGGGGCCGCCTGTCGTAAACCGCGTCGTGGTTTCCCCTGACGTAGAGCAGGGGACAGTTCACCATGGTGACGAGGAACTGGAGGTAGTCCGGGTCGAGGTCGCCGCAGGACAGGATGAGGTCGATCTCCTTTACCCTGTCCCTGTCAAAGTAATCCCACAGCCACTTGTTTTCCTCGTCTGCCACCGTCAGTATCTTCATAGGCTCCTTCTGCCCTTTCTCCCAAATCCGCCGGCTCTTTCGCGCGCGGATCATCTGTTTCCGCCGGTCTGCGCCGCCGTCTTTCCTTTTCCGGCGACTCCGCTCACCTGCACCGTCTCCTTCGCGGGCTCCTTCAGCTCGCTCATATCGGGGATCGTCCCGATGACGTTGTCGTTGAGCCAGTCCATCTTGATGATCTCAAGATTTGAAAGCCTCCCGCTGTCCGCCCCCTTGATCGTCCCGTCCTGGCTCCTGAGTTCCCCGTCGAACGGGTTCAGCGTGCCGGCTATGAGCGCGTTCTTCAGCGTCATTACAAGCTTCTTCGAGTAGTAGGAGATGCGGTCGCTCATGATCACGTCGATGACGCCCGACTGCATGCCCCACCAGTAATTCAGCGCCTGGTCGGGTCTCCGGATCTCCCTGGCGTTCCATGTGCCGTCGAGAATCGTGCGCACGATCAGCTCGTAGTACCTTCCCCAATCCCAGACCGGGGCCGCCAGGTTGAAGACGCTCCCGTCGCTTCCGGTCTGATAGATGCCGTACTCCCTCGACGCCCTCTGCGGCCGGATGAGGTCGGGCCCCGAGTAGACGCTGACGCCGATGGAGCGCAGCTCCTCCCTCCAGTTGTCGTCCCTACGGGAGGACCAGGTCAGATAGATCTTGGCGTAGGGATCGATCATCGCCGCGCCGATCGCGAAGGCGTTAATATTCGCGAGCGTCCCGTAGATCGGGTAGTCGGCCCGGAAGCCGATGAGGTGGTTCTCCGCGACCGAAGCCGCGAGGGCGCCCATGAGGAACTTCGCCTCGTACATCCTCCCGTAGTAGGTGCGGACCGCGTTGTTGGCCAGGTTGATCGAGCAGTTCATGAATTTGACCTTCGGATACTCGATGGCGCAGCGGAGCGTCTCCGCCATCTGAGCCGGGGAAGTCGTGATGATAAGCTCGTCCTCGTCGGCGACGGCGGCCTCCACGGCGCGGCGGATCGACTCGTCGTCCGCGCAGCCCTCGAACTTCACCGTGTCGACGATTCCGCCGAAGCGCTGCTCGAGCTCATTTCTTCCGAGTTCGTGTCCGTAGACCCATCTCGACTCCTCTGTCGTCCGGTCGTAGATAAACGCGGCCTTCAGCGGTTTCTCCCTCGTGTACACGCGGTCCCTGAGGATCGCGGAGAAAACCGCTTCCGCGGGCTTCTTCGCCCCGGCCTTCTCGATCTCGGCCGGTGTCTCGATGAGCGCGATGTTGTCGTCGCGGGTCTTCACAAGGATCTCGTTCCAGATCTTCCCGATCCGGTTTTTGACGATCGCGTCGGCCCCGCCCGAAAGTCCGTCCGTCCCGAAAATGCCGAGATAGGTGAGGAACGCGTCCCCCGGGGTCAGGTTCAGCCGCTCGCCGCCTTTCGCCTCGAAGAGTTCCGCGAATTTCCTGTATTCGGACCGCAGATTGATGACCTCGTCGTCCGGCCACGGGTTCACGAGGTCCCGCCCGAGCAGACCGGCGAGCTTCTCAAAGCTGCCCTCCTCGGAAAATGACAGCTCATAGATCGGGCACACGTCAAAGAATCGCGTGAACTCATAATAGATCCGGCAGTTCTTCTCGTCGGACCGCTTCGGCAGGATGCGGGTGATGTCGGCGAGGATCATGGGCATACCCAGGAATTTCGTGACGGAGACCCTTTTGTTGCCCTCCTGCACATAGAACCTCTGCATGTATTCGTAGACTTTGACCGGGTCGCGGATCCCCTCCCTCTCCTGGGAATCATACAGAGTCTGCCACTTGAGGGCGAACTCGGATCCCTCGGCGAGAATCGGCATGAAACCGCTGGAGAAAGCGTTCTGTCTGCCGGCGGTCTTCGTCCCGGCGATCATCGTAACCGGGATCTCCATGAGGCCGATCGGGTATTCGCCGGCGGTGTCGCTGACGGAGGCGATATACTCAAGTGAGGTGAGATAGGGAAAGCGGCCCGCCGAGATGTCCCTGCTGACCTCGCGGAGACCCGCTTTTCTGGCTCTGGAATAATCGTTCATCTTTGAGACTTCCCTTCCTTTCCCGCATCCCAAGCAGCGGCAGGCAGGATCCCTTCTCCGCTGCTCCGCGAAAACGAACGGGCGGGCGCAGGAGGCGCCCGCCCGGAAATCCTTATCCTTCCATGTATCCGTCGGGATTTTTCGACTGCCAGTTCCAGGCGTCGCGGCACATCTCCTCGATCCCCCGCTCCGCCTTCCAGCCGAGCACTTCCCCGGCCTTCGCGGGATCCGAGTAGCAGGTGGCGATATCACCGGGCCTTCTCGGATCGATCACATAGGGGATCTCCTTTCCGCAGGCCTTCTCAAATGCCTTTATGATATCGAGTACGCTGTAGCCGATCCCGGTTCCCAGATTGAAAATGTTCACCCCGGGGAGCTTCTCCATCCCCTCGATCGCCCTGACGTGTCCCTTCGCGAGATCCACCACATGGATGTAGTCGCGGACGCCGGTTCCGTCCGGCGTGTCGTAGTCATCTCCGAAGACATGCACTTTCTCGAGCTTCCCGCCGGCAACCTGGGCGACATAGGGAAGAAGATTGTTCGGTATCCCCTTCGGGTCCTCCCCCATGAGGCCGCTCTCGTGGGCTCCGATCGGATTGAAATAGCGGAGAAGCATGACCTGCCAGCTGCTGTCGCTCTTCCAGATGTCCGTGAGGATGCGCTCCTGCATCGCCTTCGTCGTCCCGTAGGGATTCGTCGTCTGGCCGAGAGGACACTCCTCGGTGATCGGCACGAAAGCCGGATCCCCGTACACCGTCGCCGAGCTGGAGAAGACGATCTTTTTGCAGCCGTGCTCCCTCATGACGTCGCAGAGTGTCAGCGTCGAGCTGAGGTTATTGGAATAGTATTCGATCGGCTTTCTCGTCGACTCCCCGACCGCCTTATATCCCGCGAAATGGATCACCGCCCCGATCTCCTCGGCGTCAAAAAGTTCTGTCAGGGCTTCGCGGTCGCAGACGTCGATCTTATAGAATACGGGCCGCTTCCCGGTGATTGTCTCGATCCGGTCCAGGACAAGCTCTTTGGAATTGTAGAGATTGTCCGCGATGACAACGTCGTATCCCGCATTCAGGAGTTCGACGACCGTGTGACTTCCGATAAACCCGGTTCCGCCTGTTACAAGTATCTTCATCTCATCCCTCCCCGTCACCTGATCCTGTGGGCGCCCGCCCCGGCCTCGATGACATAGAAATCTGCTTTCTGTCCCTCGAACGCGGCCCCGTAGGCAGCCCCGATCCTGTTCCTGAACTCATCGACGGCGTCATCCCCGACGATGCTCACCGTACAGCCTCCGAAGCCGCCTCCCGTGATTCTGCTCCCGAGGACTCCGGGGATCTTCCAGGCCTCGTCGACCAGGAAGTCGATCTCGGGGCAGGACACCTCGTAGTCATCTCTGAGTGAGATGTGCGACTCGTTCATCAGCTTGCCGAATTCCACGAGATCGCCCCTGTCGAGGGCTTCCACCGCTCTGATCGTGCGGGCGTTCTCCGTGACCGCGTGCTTCGCGCGGCTCCTCTCCGGCTCGGGGAGGACATGGGAGATCTCAGCGAACTCCTCGCAGGTCAGGCTGCCGAGCGACTCGGTCTCGCGGTGCGCCCTGATCAGCTCAAGCGCGCTCTCACAGCTCTTCCGCCTGTCATTGTATCCCGACGTCACGAGCTGGTGCTTGACGTTGCTGTTCGTGATAACGATCTTCATGCCGCTCATGGCGAGCGGGGCATACCTGTAATTCAGCGTGTTGGTGTCAAGAAAGATCGCGCTGCCCTCTTTGCCCATGGCGGACGCGAACTGGTCCATAATGCCGCAGTTCATGCCGACATATGCGTTCTCCGCCCTCTGGCCCAGCAGGGCGAGGTCCTCCTGCCTTACGCCCGCAAATCCGTAGAGTTCCCGGAGAACAAGTCCCGTGAGGACTTCGAGGGAGGCCGATGAGGAGAGGCCTGATCCCGCCGGGATATTTCCGTAGTAGAGCACGTCAAAGCCAGTCGGAAGGACAAAGCCTTTCTCCGCGAATGCCCAGATGACGCCCTTCGGGTAGTTCGTCCAGTCGTCGGCTCCCGCCTTCAGGGTGCTTCCGCCCTCGCTGCCGTCGAGCATAAGCGCCGGGTCGTCGAGGCTGCACTCCGTGACCTCACCGCCGCGGATGTTGAGAGACGCGAAGCGGATCGTCCGGTCCTCCCGCTTTCTCGCGGCCGCATAGGTCCCGAGCGTCAGCGCGCAGGGGAAGACATGTCCTCCGTTGTAATCGGTGTGCTCACCGATCAGGTTGACGCGGCCGGGAGCGAAAAACACGCCGGGATTCCCGTCCCCGTAGATTTCCTTGAAATGCCTCCCGAGATTCTCAACGATCATCATGTCATCCATACAAACGCCTCCGGCCTGTCCGTTCTTTTTTCAACATTTCCGCCCGCGCATAAAGACGGCGCGGCGTGAACCTTATCTTTTCCCCATCTTATCGCCGGCGGGCCAGATTCTCAACATCTTTTTGTCGATTTATACCGTCGGAATGTTAAATGCGCCCCGCAGGTTACCCTGCGGGGCGCATTTTCACCGGGGCGTCACTGGCTGTAGCGCACGCTGATGAACGCGATCTCGTTCTCCGCCAGCTCTTCCTCGACCAGGAGCTCCCCGTTTCTCGCGTCGGCGCTCCGGATCGTGAGGTTCGGCTCACATACTCGCCGGAAATATTTGAGGTCATTTCTCGAGAGCTCCCTCTCGTACCCGAGGTCGCCCCAGATCTTCAGCACATTGCCGCTCGTCTCGTTGACCCGGTACACCTTGATGCGGTATTTCCCGTCGGTCGCCCCGTCGATCCGTATCCTGATCCGAAGCTTCCTGCCCTCCTCGAAGTATTTCCAGAGCGCGGCCTTATCGAGCTCATTTTCGGGGGTCAGGTAATAGTTGTAATTCAGCTGCTGCTGGTTGTGGCACACGATTCCGTAGTTGTCGTGCCGGTCCGTCGTGATCAGGTAATACTCCGTCTTCGCGATAAAGTAGGGGAGAAGGCGGTTCATGAAATCGAACGCGAACGCCGCGGGCTTCATAATCGCGTCCTTCGTGACGAGCCCGGTTCCCCCGAACAGCAGCTCGCCCGTGTCGAATGAAGAGTACTGCCGGTCGCTCCCGGCGCAGTACCCGAGCACGTCCGCCTTCCCGTAGAGGGCGATGATGTTCTTTATGATGTACGCTCCCTTGAACGCGGTGTCATTGATGTAATTCCTCACGCTGGGCGTCAGGTTCCACTCCGTGATGAAGAGCGGCAGGTCACCCATGCCGGCCTCCGCGATCATTTTCCGCTCCCTTTCCACATAGTGAAGGAACCCGTCGTTGTCGGTAACCCGCCTGGCGTACTGGTCCAGCTCGTCGCTGCCGCGCTCATAGGCGTAATACATGACGGAGAGGAAATCCGGACGCGTCTCTATGCGGTTCAGCCTCTCGAGGAATTTCCGCCTCCTCTCAAAGCCGGCGTCCATCCTTATGCCGTACCCGCCGACGAGAATGCTCTCATTGCAGGCTTTTACCGCCCTGTACGTGCTCTCGAACAGGCTGATGTAGAGGTCGGAATACCGCTCGTCCCGGCGCCAGTCTTCCTCAAACCAGAGTTCCATCCTCCACGAGTCGATCGCGTCTGTTCCGTAGCGGTTGGACAGGTGGCGCATAAACGCCCTGATCAGGCGGCTCCAGTGTTCCACCGAATACGCGTCCATCTGTCTCTTCGATTTGTAGGAGACGGACCCGGCTCCGAAATGGATCATGTTCGGCTTGAGTCCAAGCTCGATATGAGGTTTCAGGCCCTGCTCGAGCACAAAATCCAGAACGGAGTCGATCTGGCTGAAGTTGTAGTCGTTCTGCTCCGGACGGATAAAGAATTCCTCCGTAAAGAGCCCCCAGAATCTCACGTACTCGAAACCCAGCGCCTGTTTCAGGATGATCAGATGTTCCCTGACCGCCGAATGGAGAAGGTTGGACGCGTCGCTGATATTGATCAGTTTTCCCCAGCTGTTCGTCAGCTCGTTATAGAGGCCGGCGGTGTAGTCGCCCTCGACGGTCAGCGGAACCGAAATGTCATCGTCCGCTTCGGCGGCGTCCCGCGCGATCATCTTCTCGACGCGCTTCTCGAGCTGCTCCTGATGGGCGGTCTCGTCTTTGACCCTGGTCCTCTGGTTCCTCTTTCTGAATTCGGTCGGGGTGAACCCGGTGCTGTTCTTGAATACCCTGTTGAAGAGAGCCGCCGAGGCAAACCCGTTATTATAGGCAATCCTCGTGACCGCCTCGTCGGTGTAGATCAGGTCGTCAGCGGCGTGGTTTACGCGCACATTCGTCAGGTAAGCCGCGAAGCTCATGCCGTAGTTCTTCTTGAAAAACCGGGAGAGGTAACCGTTGGACAGGAACAGCTTCTCCGAGAGCTCCTTCATGCTGATCTGCCGGTCGTAACCCGTGTTGATGTAGTGATTGATCTGCCGCAGTCTCTCCTCGTAGTGCTCCTCGTCTTCCCCGAAGCCCGCGTCGGAAGAGCTCATCATGAAGTTTGCCGTCAGGTGCTCGAGCACCGCGTAGCAGTCCGACAGATAACCGAAAGACTTCGTGTAATCCCGGTTCTCCGCGTAATGTCTAAGCATGCCCCTGAGAATCTTCCGGAGTTCCCGACAGCGGTCATTGTCCGCCACCGACGAGTCGCACGAGAAGACCGCCTCGCCGGTTCTCGAGGCCTTCGACGCAAGCTGGCTGCTGATCATCAGGCGAAGCATGAGAACGTTCCCGAGGGTCCGGAACGAGTGCTTCCTGTTGGCGTTCAGGACGAGGATATCATCCGCCCTCAGATATGATTCCCTGTTTTCAACGATTGCCTCCACTTCGCCCTCAAGGATATACAGGAGTTCTATATCCTGATGAAAGTGTTCATTGTCAAATGCCTCATCGCTGAGGAATAGCTGAAACAGCTGCCTGCCAGTCATTATGTCCCCGCTCCTCCCGTATTCCCCCCTCAGAATATCATATCGGCAAATGCGTCTGCCTTCACTGAAATGCCGGAGACCGGCGAAAAGACCCGGTCGGCACAGCCGGAACTTCTCCCTGCCTGCGACCGGATCTCCTTCTGGTCACCTCTTACCTGTCCTGTCCGTCTCGCGCATCCTGGCCGGAAACGGGGATCAGACTGCCTGATCCGCGGCGATCAGGGCCTTCATGGCGGCGACGCCCTCTTCCGGCATCGGCTCATAGGTGCCGAGAAGCTTCGCGTAGAATGTCGTGATCGCCATCTCCTCCGTATAGGTCGCGGCGTGCATGGCGGCTTTCATATTCTTTCCGCAGCAGAACATGCCGTGATTCTTGATGAGAACCGAGCGGCCCGTCTCTCCGAGGGCCTCGACGACCTTGTCGGCGACGTCGTTGGAGCCGGGCATCGTGAACGGAACGATCCCGACCGGAACAAACTCGCACTGCGGCGGGGTGATCGGCTTAAGCTCCGGGTTCTCGCCCATCGCCATAATCGTCGCGAACATCGCGTGCGTGTGGACGGTCGCCTTGACGTCCGGCCTCGCGCGGAGAACCGCGGTGTGCATCGGGACTTCCGAGGACGGCTTGTACTTTCCGTCGAGCCACTTGCCGTTGAGATCGACGATCGCAATATCCTCGGCGGTCATGCCGGTGTAGGAAATGCCGCTCGGGGTGATGGCGACCACGTCGTCTTCGTCGTCGCGGAGCGCGATATTTCCGGAAGTTCCCTTGACAAGCCCTTCGGCGACCGCTTCCTGGATTGCTTCAAGGACGATCTTTCTGATTCTCTCGTATTTCATGTTATTTCCTCCTTTGATAGTTAACCTCGCCGGAACCGGCGTTTCCTGATGTTATCGTATATCCCGTCCGGGATTCAGTCTCCGGCACCCGCGCGGATGACGAGCATCGCGACGTTGCCGAGCATCTCCTCGACCGGCGCGGACCTCGAAAAGTCGCAGACCGGCTGGGCAAATCCCTGGAGAACCGGGCCGTAGGCGTTCGCGTGTCCGAAGATCTGGATGAGCTTGACGCCGATATTTCCCGCGTGGAGATTCGGGAAGATGAGGATGTTGGCCCTGCCGGCCACCTCGCTCGGGCGGGTCACCTTGTGCTCGGCGACCTTCGGAATGATCGCGGAGTCGAGCTGAAACTCCCCGTCGCACTTGATGTCCGGGCGCTTCTCGTTGACGATCTTCACAGCCTCGCGGACGACATCGATCGACTCGTGCTCGGCGGAACCCGTCGTCGAGAACGCGAGCATCGCGACTCTCGGCTCCCAGCCGAGAAGCGTCTTTACCGTGTCCGCGGAGGCGATCGCGATACCCGCGAGATCCTCTGAATTCGGCTGAGCCGTGATCGCGCAGTCCGCGATTCCGAGCATCTCGCCCTGCGGCCCGTCGAATCCCGGGATCTCGGCGATTCCGAGCGAGGACGGGGACGTCACCCCTTCCTGCAGGCCGACGGCGCTGATCGTCTCGATGATGACGTCGCCTGTGGAGCACTCCTTGCCGGCCGCGACGCAGTCGACCTTGTGAGCCTTGAGAAGGAGCATCGCGGCCTTGATGTTCGAGACCAGCTTCTTCATGACGATCTTCTCCTTGCTTCCGATCGTCTGCACGTACTCCGCGGCAAACGCGGTCTTCGCGTCTTCGCTGGTATTGTCAAAATACTCGAACCCTGCCGTTGAGACTCCGTTCTCTTTCGCAAGGGCCTCGACCGCTTCGGGGCTGCCGACGAGGACCGGCGTCCCGATCTTCTCCTCGACGACTCTGGCGCAGCACTTCAGGATGGGAACGCTCGCGCTCTCGGGAAAAGCGATTCTCTTCGGGTTCATTCTGGCCTTTTCAGTCATTCTTGCAATAAAGTCACTCATTCCTGATGCTCCTCCTTATATTCCCCGGAACGCCGGTGTCACGCGTTTTCTTCATCCAGCTCAAAATACAGTGTCGTGTACTTTCCCATATCGAAGAAGACGGGCTTCACCGCGACCGGAAGCTTCTCCCTGATCTCTCTCGCCTTCTTCTTCGTTATGTTGAGGATGACCGCGTTGATCGCCGGGCCCTCCTCGAACTCCACCTCTCCGCAGACGTACTTAAGGCCCCTGTCCTCGAGCTCGAGTCTCGCGTTCAGGATACCCGTGCGCACGAAGCTCTTGAGCTTCGCCCTGCCGCTCAGGGTCGTCCACTCGGTCTCATGGTACCCGCACGTGTTGCAGGCGAGATGCGGCGGGAACTCAATCGCCCCGCACTCCCTGCACTTCCTGGCGTAGATCTTGCCCTCGGCAAGTCCCTTCCAGAATTTTTCCACCATATGTTCCGGATTCCAGAACTCCTCTGTCTTGATTGTCTGTGAGATCATATCCCTCTTCAACCTGTCCTTTCCTCCGCGGCCGATCAGAAATTCGATTCCAGGATGATCGCGCGGACGTTCTGGGCGCCGCCGAATCCCCTCAGGAACACGTGTTTCGGCTGCTTCTTGATCTGACGCTCGCCCGCTTCTCCCCTCATCTGTGTCACGGCCTCGAAGATATCGGCCATGCCGGAGGCGCCGAACGCGTGCCCGTAGGAAGTGCGGCCGCCGTTCGTGTTCATCGGCTTGTCGCCGTCGAAGGCGATCCTTCCGTCAAGTACGTATTTCCATCCCTCTCCCTTCGGCAGATAGCCGATCTCCTCAGCTGCCAGGAAGGCGGAGGACCCGATGAAGTCATTGACGTAGAGAAGGTCGATGTCGTCAGCCGTGAGGCCGGTCACCTCGAATACCTGGCGGGCCGCCTCGGCCGTCGCCTTCTTCTCGAGATGCGGAACGATCGCGTCGAGCACCGAAGCGCCGACGCCGAGAACCTCGACCGGTTTGGCGTTGAACTGCTTCGCGATCTCGGTCGGGACGACGATGCAGGCCGCCGCGCCGTCGGCGACGCACGAGTCGCTAGCGGTTCTCAGGTACTGGGTCATCTTCGGGTTGTAGGGGGACTTCATGTATTCCCACACGTCGTCGTAACCCGCCTCTTTCGCCAGCTCGTCGAAGGGAGTCCTTCTGATCGCTCTGGGGCAAAGTGCCGCAGCCCTGCGGAAATGGTACGCCTGGTGCGAGAGCACGTCGTCGATCACGTCTTCCGAGAGGCCGTTCTCCGTCGCGTAGTAGTTGATCCAGTCGTCGTGGTTCATGCCGGGACCGCCGCCGAGATATCTGCCGTAGGCCCGGTCAAAGATCGAGTCGAGGTCCGGGAACAGGACCTCGGACGTGAGCGGAACCCGGAGAAATGCCGGCGTATTGCCGTCCGGTATCCCGGTTCCCATCTCGGAGGCGCCGCTCAGCACGATGTCGTACATGCCGCTCGCGACGGCCATGACGGCCTCCTCGAGAGCGATGTATCCGGTACAGCATCCCTCGGAGTGGGATAAGGATCCCTTGCCTCTCATTCCGAACCAGTCGGCAACCTGGAGGTTGGGCGTGATGCAGTTTTCCGAAATATGCGGATTCGCCATGCCATGGAAGAAGTACTGGACGTCCCTCGGCTCCACGCCGGCGTCCTTCATGGCGTCCAGGGCGGCGTGCCCGAAGAGCTCGCCGTTCGTGATGCCCTTGTATGTCGGGTTCTCGACGCCGTTGAAGAAAGGCGTCGCCCCGATTCCGACGATCGAGACGCTCCTGAGTGTCCGACCGAGTTTTACGTTATTGACCATGTGTAATCACCTCTCACGATAATGCCGCTGACCAAAGCGGTTTTTAAATCCCCGGGTACGGTGCTTTACGCCTCTTCCATGACAAAATCGACGAGGGCGCCGATCGTCTCGAACTGGCCGAACTTCGCGACCGGGATCATGACGTCGTACTCGTCCTCGATGGATGCGCTCATCGCGACCCTCTGCATCGACTGGACGCCGAGTTCTTCGGCGATGTTCGTGTTCTCATTGATCTCGGAAGCGTCCTTTCTGAAGGCGCGGGCGGCAAACTGAATCATGTTGGCTAAGACTTCTTCACGGTTCATTCTCTTTTCCTCCATAAACTCCTGATAAGTTGAAATAGCTGCGGCGGCTGAGCCCCTGCCCTGTACGGGCTTTTTTATCCTGAAACCAGTATAGAGGAAAATGTCCCCCGGTCTGAAGGACAGTTTCCCCTCTTCTGTACATTTTTGGCGTCGGGACTCCGCCTCCTCCGAACCTTCTTCTCAGATCCTCAGCGCTGCGTAGTAGCCCTGGCTGATCGCCTGATAGATCTGTCCGACGTTGGAGCAGTCCCCGATGATCGCGTAGTCGTCCGCCGCGTCGGCGAGCGAATCGACGAGGGCGTACGGCGCCCTGAAGCCGAGCGCGCAGACCACGGAATCCGCGTTGATGATGAATTCCTCTCCGTCGCGCTCCACCTTCACGCCCTCGGAAACGATCTCACAGACCTTCGTATTGACGTAGATCGTCGCGGCCTTCTCGACCTGCGGAAGAAGTCCGCCGCGGTAGAAGGAGTTGACCTCCTCGGCGACCGCCGGCTTCATCTCGATGATCGTCACCTCGTGGCCCTCGTGGCAGAAGGACACCGCCGCCTCGCTTCCGACAAGGCCTCCGCCCATGATCGCGACTTTCTTCCCGAGCTTCTCCGGATGGAGCTCGGCGTCGATCGCCATGATGACGTTGTCGCCGTCAATTCCCCTGATCGGCGGCCTGAGCTCGTTCGAGCCGATCGCCACGACGAGGAAGTCCGGATCGAATTCACGGACGAAGTCCGGCGTCACTTCGGTGTCAAGAAGCACATTCACTCCGGCGTCCTTCACTCTTCTGATGAGCAGTTCGCAGAGCTTGGAGATATCCTCCTTGAAATACGCGGCTCCGGCCGGCC
>CACYEN010000022.1 GCA_902773435.1 uncultured Lachnospiraceae bacterium
ACCGCAGTCCCAGCAGTACTGCAGATTTCCTTCGCCTTCCTGATCGGAATAATCATAATTGTCAGGGCCGTTATTATAGATGGACAGCCGCTTGTTGCCGTTCAGGACCTGGAAATCCTCATCCGAGAGCCGGGTGTAAGCCGTTCCGCTGTTGTCGTACCAGAGACCGTCATCTGTCTGATAGAGCGTGTAGGCGGTTCCGTATTCATCGTAGACGGTAACTACGTTTCCTGTATATACAGTGGAGTCCTCGTCGGAACTGCTGTCGGATGAAGATGAAGCGGGCGCCGTATCTGAAAGGAAATCGCTGTATACATACCCTACGCCGCCTTCATAATTCACCTGGTACCATCCGATATCCGCGCCGTTTTTCTGCACAGATCCGGTCACCTTGACCGAGCTTCCTTTCTTCAGGCCGCCGACTACCTTGCTGTCTGTAGAGCAGCCCTTACGGACATTCAGGGGATCCGCCGTCACATACATGGTCTTGTTCATCGGAACCACCGTATAACCATCGGTGTCCGCCGCCGCGCCGACAGCAAGCTTCGTATCGTACTTCAGGATCTTAAGAGACAGGATTGTCTCGGTGATATCGGGTATCTTTGCCGTGTCAACAACAAATCCGGTGACAAGGAATACCTCATTCTGCGTAGAGAAGGCAGCCTGGAAAACATTGACGTAGTGAGAATCCGCAACTGTTATCTCCGGGAGCTTCTCTCCGTTTGAAAAATGCTCAATCGTTATCTGGTTTGCGCCATCACTGAAGGTGAGCCATTTTGTCTCATCGTTGATCTGCTTCCAGTTCTCATTCGGAAGTTCGATGGACAGAATACCGTCTTCTGAAACGAACGGATCCGCCGCTGCTGGTATGGCACAGCACAGGACGGCGATGGCAGCAAGGATGGCTACAAGGGTTTTTTTAATCATTATGCAATCTCCTTTCTGGACCTGTGATCAGTCAGGCATTTGTGAAACAACAGACGCCGCGCTGCCGCGGCAATCTTTGTGTTACAGAATACGGTTATCCGCGGTTCCCGCGGATCGCCTCTTTTCATTATGCCACGCAATTACGCGGCAGGCAAATAAAAATCCCCTGTTTTTCAAGAATTTCAAGGCGGAGGAGCGGATCCCGTTGTTTTCATGGGTCCCGGGCTTCCCTCGCATTTCGCTGGAAATGACAGCCCTTAACCCGGCCGGGGACAGTAAAAGGCACTAAAAGACAGTGGAAGGCACGCCGGCACGATGATAAGATAGAGTCGGACAAATAAATACAGGCAGAAAGAAAGGGAGGTTCCGCGCGGACCTTCCTTTCTTTCTGCCTTTTTCCGTGAAAGGAGCGTGAAATGAGGAAACGAATACTGAGAGCATGGGCTGTTCTTGCAGCCGCGACGGTACTTGCGGCCGCCCTGGCGGTGAGCGCGTCGGCGGGCAATGTCACAGACAGTGTCATTGATCGGGGAAGAACGTGTTCCGTCACTCTGGTCAAGCTGAGGGAGAACTCGGGCAGGGTGATCGAGACTGACGGGAAGCCTTCCCCGGCCGTCTCCGGGGAGCCGATGAAAGGAATCCGGTTCAGTATACTGAAAATCGCGGATTTCGCGGCCGTATCGGGAGATGAGGCTGTCGGAATCTTTTTTGAGGGACTGGATTCCGGGCTCTCCTCCCTTCTCACGGGGAGAGGGGCGGCGCCGGAGAAGACCATGATCGGGGGAAACGCCTATTATACGGCGGAAGCGCTCGAAGAGGCGATCCGCGCGGCGGGGAGATCACCCGGCGATGTGCCGGGAGAGGCCGCGATCAGCAGCTATGTGAAGACAAGCGGAGGCGCGGTCAGGACTGCCGCGACCGATGGCGACGGGAGAACGCGCGTCGAGGGCCTTCCGACGGGTCTCTACCTGATTGCCGAAGAGGAGGAGAGCGGGAGCCCGACAGGAAGTTCTTCCCCCGAGGGAGCCGCGGAAATCATCCATGTTCCCTCTTCACCGCTCCTCGTCTGCCTCCCGTTTACCGACCGCGATACGGCGGAGTCCGCAGGGGAATGGCTCTACGACGTGACGGTATATCCGAAGAACCAGACCGTACAGATCCCGAAGTTCATCGTGAGCGAGGACGACGGGGACACCCTGAAGCAGACGGAGGATATTGAGATCGGGGAGAGTATCCGCGAAGTGATCGCGGCGGACGCGCCGGCACCGGCGGGAGACGGGAAAGTATACGAGAGTTATGAGATCCTCGACGTCATGCAGCAGGGGCTCTCCTTCAGGAGCCTTGACAGCGTGCGGCTCGGAAGGCATGTGGCGGAACTGAAGAAACTGTCGGATCTCAGCGGATTTGAGACACTGAGAAGGGGGCAGGACTACGAAGTCCTCCGGGGAGAGCGCGGAAACACCGCCCTTACTGACGGCAGCAGCGCGGGGACGAAGGCGTTCCGCGTCAGATTCCTCGAACCCGGGCTGGCGAAGCTCAATGCGCTTGAGTATTTCGGTCAGGTGGCCGTGGTTTTTGACGCGTACGCGTCGCGGGACGCCTCCGACGGAGAGGCTTCCGCCAACACGAATAAGCCCTCGCTCACGGCGAAAAATACCGGGACGGGCAGATATACGGTCAGCGGAAATGAACCGGGAGTGTTCCTCTACAGGATCAGGATTAAGAAGAAAGGCGTGAATAACCCTGAAAAAGTATCGTTCGAGATTTCCCGGGGCGGAAAGAAACTCGGTTTTGTCAGGGAGAAAGCCGGCCTGTACCACCTCTTCGACAATGACCTGGATCAGGCTGAGAGTGTTCCGGTGACAGAGAGGGTCAGTCCCGACTCAGGCGGGACACTCCGGATCAGGGGGCTTGACGCCGACAGCTATGTCTTCGAGGAGAAGACGACGGAGGCGGGATACGAACTTCTCGGTTCGAAGTTCACGGTCACGCTGACGGCCTCTTCCCCGGCGGACGGAAGTCTCTCCTCCGCGGTCCTCTCGATCGCGGGAAGGACGACGAACGCGGAGGTCGCCGGAGGTACGGCGTCCTTCTCCGTCGAGAACAGCAGGGCCCTCACTCTGCGCACCGGCGGAAGCGGCAACCGCCGGATCTACATCGCGTGCCTGATCTTTGCCGCGGCGGCCGGGATCATATATATACTGGCCGCCCGCAGAAGGAAAAATATAAGATGAGGGACCGGCCGGAGATTAAGCCGGTGAAACACCGCCTGACGCGCATCCTCTCCGGAATTCTGCTGACCGCCTCCGCGGCGCTGCTCGTCTATCCCTCCTTCAGGGAATCGGTCTCCGAGATCAGGCAGACCGCGAAGATCCGCGGATACGCGGAGGCGGTGACCGCCGCCTCTGCCGGGAGCGGGGACATGATGGAGAGGGCGCTGCTTTACAACAGGGAGATCGAGAGGGAACAGGAGCTCCGGGGCTTCTCATACAGAGGAGAAGACGCGACGGATCCTGTCTATGAATCAATGCTGGCAGGCGGCGGCGACGGGGTCATGGCCTATATCGAGATTCCGAAGATCGGGGCCTTTCTGCCGGTGGCCCATGGGACCCGCTCGGATGTCCTCAATTATGAGTGCGGACATATGTACGGGACTTCCCTCCCGTCCGGAGGCACGTCCTCCCACAGTGTGATTGCCGGCCATACCGGTCTCCTGACGGCGGAGATCTTTACGAGACTGACGGAGCTTACGGAGGGGGACCCGTTTCTCATCCACCTCCCGGGAGCTGTCCATGAGTACGAAGTGTGCAGAATTCTGACGGTGCTTCCGGGAAATGAGAGCAGATATCTCGGAGTGGAGAAGAACCGGGACCTGATCACCCTCTATACATGTACCCCTTACGGGATCAATGATCACAGGCTTCTCGTGACCGGGGAGAGATCAGGGACAGAGGAGGCTGCCTCCGGGAAGGACATAATTACAATCGACAGTATCAGCAGGGCCGCCGTGGGCCGGGCTGTACTCTGTGCGCTGGTACCGGCACTTGCCGCGGCAGCGCAAGTCGCGGCCGGATTCCACGGAAAACGGAGGGAATGAAAAACAATGGCTGATTGGTTCTGGAAAAGACACGTAAGCCGGAGCGCCGCGGTATACGGAGGGATTCTCCTTATCCTCCTCGCCGCCGGCGCAGCCGGCCTGACGGTTCGTCGGGCTGCCGCCGAAGAATCGGAGGGAAGACTGACGATCACATACTTTGACAGCGCCGACGGGGCGGATCCCGTGGCCGGCGCTGAGTTTACCTGCTTTAAAATCGGGAACATGAAACATGCCGGGGACGGAGCCGTTACACCGGAATTCTCTCCGATCGCGGACTGGGCGTCGGGAGAGCTGCTGTCCCGGGAGGACGGGGTCAGGAAGGTCGCGGAGGCGGCCATCGCCGCCTACGAACGGGACCTTCCGCCCGGAGGAGGCTCGTACAGGGGAACGACGGGAAAGGACGGAAAAGCGGTGATCCGCGGCATCTCGCGCGGAGTCTACGTCGCGGCGGAGACAAAACCCGCTGCGGGGCATATGGCTTCGGAGCCGTTCGTGTTCTCGCTCCCTCACACAGAGAAGAGGGGGGCGTCGGGAGAGGACATTCTGTCCTATGAGGTCTCCGCGGAACCGAAGCCCGTTCCCTGCGGAGAACTGCTGATCACGAAAGAGGTGAGAGGCAACGGAGGAGACCGGACGAAGGAGTTCAGGTTCAGCGTCCGGTTTGACGTTCCCGGGACCTATCCCTGCCGGAGATCGGACGGAAAGGAATTCACCGTCGCGGGAAGCGGCGAGATACTGCTGAGACACGGCCAGACGGTCCTGATCGGGATGATCCCGGTCGGAACCGCCTATGAGGTGGCGGAGTCGGATCCGGGACGGGACGGGTATGCGGTGGAGTCGACGGGGACGTCCGGAAGAATCAGGAGGAAAATGGAGGCAAAAGCGTCATTTATCAACACGAAGTACAGATCAGGAGGGGGAGGATCGGGCGGCTCCGGACAGGGAACGTTCTATCCGGCCCGGACAGGCGATGTCTCCGGTGCCGCAATTTGGGCAGCTGCGCTGGCTGTCTCCGGCCTCATATCGGGTATCTGTCTTAGAAAGCGAAAAAGGAGAGAGTTATGAGAAAACTGCTGAAACAGATCTGCTGCCTTGTCTCTGCCGCGGCACTGCTTCTTCCGCTGGCCGGTACGGGATATATGGGAATGTATGCCGCGGCTGACGGGAGTGCGGAGATGTCTGAGGAGGCTTCGGACGGCTGGACCGCCGGGGTGTCCGGCGGGACAGCGACGGCGGAATATGCAGAGACGCCGGAGGAATGGGAAGGCGGCGTGGGCACGGATTCCTTTGACACGCTGATTTCCGAGGAGATCGAGGATGCGGGCACGGCCGGAGACCCGGACCGACCGGTGCCGCACGTCTGGGAGCAGTACGAAGAGACGGGAACGGATTCGCGGAATCCTCAGGAGCCCGCGGACGCGGGAGAGATCGGCGCCGGGACGGATTCATGGGGCCTTCAGGAGCCTGAGGACGCGGGGGAGACCGCGGAGGGAACTGATCCGTGGGGGACGCCGGACCCGGAAGGCGGCGGAGAAACGCCGGACGAGACGGATTCCGCGGCTGAGGGGCAGCCTGAGAGCGCCCCTGACCCGTCCGGCGGGGAAAACCCGCAGGATGAAAGCGAATCCGGGAGCTCCGGGGATCCTCAGGGCGCTGAAGACACACAGAGCGCTGAAGACACGCAAAGCGCGGCGGATCCGGAAGAGTCTGTCCCGGAAGAGTCAGTCCCGGAGGGGGCAGTTCCGCAGGAGGCGGAAGACTCCGGCGGTGCCCGGGAGCAGGAAACCGCGGCCGGCTCCGGGGGGAGCACTATGCCCTGCGTCGGAGAGTCGCTGGTTCCGGCGGAGAGGATCTCTGAAGAGGACCTCGACCGCATCACCGGGGAGGGAGTCGACCTTCTGATCGATGAATCGGTGGACGCGGTCGCGGAGATCAGGTCGTCGAACCCCGGGGACGAGGGTATCCTTCAGATGGCCGCCGAGGAGAGCGGGCTCACCGCGGAGACGATGCGGGATGCGGCAGCGGCGATTTCCTCCGGCATCGAGGTTGGAGAAGAGATCCTCGAGGCGGCGGTCAGCGCGGGCGCCGTGGAGGGGACGTCCGCGGGCCCTGCCGTTTCGGAGGAGGCAGGCACCGCAGCGCCCGGAGTCGATGCGGAGCGCGCCGGATTGCCCGAAAGAGAAGAAGAAAGCGCTGAACCGCCCGTAGGAGACGAGGGGATGCGGGGAGAGATGATTTATTATGAGAGCGCGGACGCAGTGGGGGAGGCGGAACCCGACCGGCAGAACGGCCTTCCGCTTGACTATATGCCCGCAGCGGACCTAAGCGACGCCATGGCCCGGGTCTCCGCCTTCGTCCTGTCAAAGGTGAGGGACGGGTCCGGCGATTTTGACGACAGGACCGACCTTCTCGGATACGATGAGGATGACAGCAACGGGATCATCCGGACCAATGATGACCTCATCTACGTCCTCAGCTACTCGACCGCGCTTCGGCCTGCCTGTATGTACAACACGATCTCCGGGACGAAGCTGTATCTGGCGTACAGGATGCCGTTCGGGCCCGATGAGGCTTCGTTCAATACGGACGCGATGCCCTGGCTCAGGGGAGACGGGGAGGACGGGAAGCCGGCTGTGACATGGGACGGGGAGACGCAGACCCTGATCGGATGGCGGGACCTGCCTGACCGGACGACGGACGACGGCATCTCCTACGATGTCCCGGGAGCAGGGACCGTCAACTGCGTCATCCGGGTGAACGACCTGGCGAGCGGGACGGAGATACGTCCGGAATTTTTCGCGTGGCTTGAGGGAACCGACAATTCGGCTGTCCCGGATGACGGATCCGCGGTGCCTGCGGACGTCACGGGCAGAGATCCGTCCGTAAAGGTTTCGGTGGGACCGTTTCTGAGGCTCTCTCTCGAGAAGAATTCCAAAGTCACTCCCGTCGAGCATGAGCTGAAGGAGGACGCGGAGCTCATCGATTACGTGACGGGGGGAGTGAAGTCATTTTTTGGAAGTTCGCGGATCTTCTATTACTGTATCCGCTGCGGCAAACAGAACGGCAGCATCAAGGGCGTGGATTCCATCGACACCTCGGAGCGGATCCACGTGGAATTAGAGCCTGATTTCGGCGTCAATAAAAATGTGGAGACGGATCTCGCGTTCTACGACGTCAGGACTTTCAGCATGAAGACCGACGACGGATATGTGAGAGGGACGTTTCACGTGAGCCGGAACAGGATGGCAGTCGATGAGGAGGGCAGTCCCTCGAGCGGGGAGACGCCGGCGGAATCGGTCACCGTGAGGGACGGCGTCATAGGATTTGACATCGTCGGGTTTGAGAACGGAAGACCCGGCGGCATCGTGTCGCACGGAACCGTGACGATGGTACAAAGCGAGCCGAAGAAGGACGCGGCCGGAAGGCCGATCTACTGGGCGTCGCTTCGGACCGTGTCGCTGCGCGCGACGCCGATCCTCCTTACGGACGGGGAGATGGAGTTTGAGAACTCGTCGGTGTACAGGATCCAGAACCAGGTGGATCCGTCCGGAGAGTGGGACTCCCACCTTCTGCTGTGCTCCCGCCTCGGCATCCCGGATCCGATTACCTCCAGCACCATGGCAACGGACGGCGCGATCGGCTACGGGGAGGATGTGAACGCGTATATCAGGACGACCTACTATCCCTCGTCGGAGCAGGGGTTTGAAAAGTCAAGGGACTACTTCCTGCTCTGGGACAACCGGAAGCTCGGAATGAGGGAGCAGGCGGCGTCCGCGATCCTTACGGGCCTGGACGACGGGGCGGTCTACCGGTTTCTCACGAAGCCGGACGGCGGTCTGTGGGATGATTTTGACGAGATGCTCTCCATTGACTTTACGTCGGAGTCCATGTACGACAGGGTGCGCGTGTGGCCTGATTACGAGAGCGCCATGTCATTTCTGGAATCGGTTCACCGGGGCGAAGACGTGGACCGGTATATCTGCGGCGTGATCTGCGAGGTGCACGAAGAACCTCTCCAGAGCGTCGGCTCGCAGTACGTCCAGAGGCTCGGGGTGAAGCTGAGGGTGCTCCCGCAGCCGGAGAATATCGGGACAACGGCGCCGTTTATCCAGGCCATCAGGATCTATTCGGAGAAGATCGGGACATCCTACAGCTCCGCGTCCGGCCGCGGGGCCGACCCGTCTCTCAACGACCCGTTCGTCATGAGAAACTGGAATCTCGCCCCGATGCAGTACGAGCCGACGGAGTGGGACGGCAGCGGCGTTCTCATCCCGGCGTCTCTGACCGAACTCAACACGCTCCACAAGGGCAGTACGCTCTATATCATGCCTTATCAGCTCGCTGTGAAGGAGACATTTGAGAACGGACTCGAGGAGATGACCCTCGACCTCTCCGCCGCCGACAGGATGACGGTCAGAGTCCGCCCCTTCTTCGCCGGTTCCACTCCGGTGAGCGAGGCCTCGGCGGTCCTTGACGTGAAAGCGGCAAGAGATGAAGAAGGCCGGATTATCGTGCGGGACATGGAGCTTCTGGCCGTCGGGAAAGACGGGAGCGGGATCCCGCTCGAGGAGGGTGTGACCTACGAAGCCGGGGACTTCGTCGAGGAAGCTCCGGGGTCTTTCCGCATAGAGAGGACGGATATCGGGGACCCGTTCGACGGACGGGCCTTCCGGATCAGAAGCGCGGGCGATCCGGACCTCTGTATCGGAACTGCGGGAGGGTCCTCCGCGCAGGGAGCGCCGGTCATCCTGAAATCCGGAGGAGATACCGATGCGGACGTCTGGACGTTTGAGAAGCGCGCGCCCGGGATCTACAGGATCAGGAACAGGGCGAGCGGCAGGATGCTCTTCGACGGACCGGACGGAGTCGTCCAGTATTCGAGTTCCGCCTCGGACGACCAGCCGGCCATGTTCTGGTACCTCACGGAATCCGGCAGCGGCGCCCTTACGCTCGTGTCCGGTCTGGGCCGCGCCCTCTTCGGCGATCCTGCCCGCGCAGGTGAAACCAGGAGCGTCAGCGCGGCTCCGGGGAACGGAACGGGATGGAAGCTGGACGCCGTGACGGAGGAAGAAGGGGAATACGGGATCAGGGTTGTGATGGAGGGGCTCGATTCAAGGTTCCCGATCCCGGAATTCCTGGTATCGGAGGAACTGAACAAGACGCTGATCACGGGGAACACCGCAGCAAAGCACGAGTCGGTGATCAGCGGCGACGTGTCCACTGCGGGCCCGACCAAGGAGAACGGACATCTCGCCTCTGTCAGCCTCGCGTTCACGGAAGTATGCGCCGACACGATCAGGCAGACCGTCGACAGGGCTGAGATCGCCCCCGGGGAGGAGCTGACCTACACGGTCATCTACACGAATCTCTACGACACGGATCACCAGGTCGACATCATTGACTGTCTGCCGCGAAGGGGCGACGGGGAGCTTGAGGATTTCCCCCCTGAGGGAACCGTGGGAGATCCCGATGACCTTGTGACGTCGGTCGGTGAAGACGCCGCCTTCCATCTCGTCGCTGACTCCCTGGCGGTCACGGCGGACCTCGGGAGCGTGATTTCGGTGGAGGCGGAGGACGGGATGATTCACCTGACGGGAACGCTGAAGCCCGGTGAGACGTTGAATGCCGTCTACAGGGTCCGCGGAGACAACCTGAAATACGGGGACCTGATCCGGAACAGCTGTACCGCGGGAGGGCCGTTCGGCCGGATCTGGTCAAACCGCGTGGAGACGAAGGTGGTGAGGGATCCCCGGCTTGAACTTCCGCTGACCCTGATGGCGGGAGGCCCGGGGAAAGGCGCTCTCCAGGCCGCGGCGCTCTGCCTGCTCTTTGCGGGGGCGGTGCTGCTCTTCGCGGCGGGAGGAAAGGATCGAAGAAATCAGGCATAAAGAAACGCGGCTTCACGTCCCGGGACCTGCCGGGCGTAGAAGCCGCGTCTCTCATACAGCATTATTCAAGCGCGTCTGACAGGAGTCGAACCCGCGCACCCGGAACCGGAATCCGGTGCTCTATCCACTGAGCTACAGACGCGTGCGATGAACCGCAAACGCTATTATAGCAAATCTCCCCGTGGCGGGCAAGCCCCAACATCTTCTGGTAACGCCTGTATTTGACTATTTGTAATAAATAGTGTAGAGTACAAGGATAGGTAACTGGGGGGAGTTTTAAGGGGAGGTACCTGTAATGGATAATTTCAGAGAGTGGCTGTCCGACAATCTGCGTTATATAATGCTGATTCTCGGAGTTCTTGTTGTGCTTGTAGGCCTGTTTTTCGGGGTCCGCGCCGTGTCGGCTAGAATCGCGGGGAAGAGGCAGACAGAGTCCATTCCGATGGACAGCGTGGTGGCATCGGTGCCGGAGACGGCGGCCGAAAATGCCCTCGCCGCCGCATCGGGCGTCTCTTCGGCCGCCGAAGAGGTCATGGCCGCCGGCGCGCTCGCGAAGGACGCGGTTCCTGAAGTGACGGAACTGATGAAGGCCTATTTTGACGCCATCGGTTCCCAGAATGTCTCCGGGGTCAGATCCCTCGTCGACGCGCTCCCGGAGGCGAAGGCAGCCGAGATCTCGTCCGAGAAGCTCACGTACTCGAATGTGGAGGTCTACACAAAGCCCGGCCTCAATCCGGACAGCTACGTGGTTTACTCGAGCTACGAGTACGCGGGCGGTGATAATGACACCAGGCTTCCCGGAATTCTTCAGTCTTACGCGGAGAAGGGTTCCGACGGGAAATACCGGATCATCATGTCCGAACCTGACGCGGCTCTGAGCAGCTATCTCACGGAAGTTGCCCGCGAGCCCGACGTCATAGAGCTCGTCAAGAAGGTCAAGGACGCCTACACGGCCGCGAGAGACAATGCCGGGACTTCCGGCAGCGCCGCGAGCGGGGATACGGCAGGCGGAGCTTCCGCGGACGATGGGGACTATGACACCGGCGGGGATTACACCGACGACGGCGGGGACTACGACGGGGAAGGCGATACCGACGACGGGAATTACGATTCAGAGGACGGCTCCGACGACTATGACGGCGGGGACGACAACCGGGACGAGGATACGGACTACGACGCGGACGACGGCGAAGAGGAGTATACGGAAGAGGAGACTTACGAGGAGGAAGAGGAGCCTGAAACGGAGTGGACAGGCAGCGCTTCCCAGGCTGTCAACGTGAGGTCCGGCCCCGGTTTTGACTACGACGTAATTTCCGAGCTCAAGGAAGGACAGGAAGTGACGGTTGTGGGTGAGGAATCCGGCTGGTACCACGTCTACGCCGACGGCGTGGAGGGCTATGTCGGCCACAGCTATATTGACTGACAGCTGCGGCCGTCTCCGGTAAAAGAAAGTGCTGTTTGGAGAACCGCAAACATCCGGATTCAGGATGTCTGCGGTTCTTTGTAAGTTGTCCGGGGGATTTACAGCGGGGGAAGATAACTGCGATGACGGATGAGGGAAAGCGCCTCAACAAATACATCAGCGACGCGGGAATCTGTTCGAGGAGAGAGGCGGACCGGCTGATTGAAGCCGGAAAGGTGGAGATTCAGAGAAAGTCCAGAAAGGACGAACCGGCGAACGCGGTTCTTCCCGCCCATACGGGCGACCGGGTTTTCCACGGGGACACCGTCTTTGTGAACGGACGCGAGCTGCCCAAGAAGGAGCCCGGCCGCGTCTACTATGCCTATCACAAGCCGAGGGGAATTGTCTGCACTTCAGACAGGTCGGTAAAAGAGAACATCATCGACGCCGTCGGCCTGCCCGTGAAGGTCACATATGCTGGCCGCCTCGACAAGGATTCGTCGGGGCTCATCATTCTCACGAATGACGGGGCATTTTCGGACGGGCTGATGAGGGCGTCGGCCTATCACGAGAAGGAGTACGTCTGCACCGTGGACCGGCCGGTGACGAGAGAGTTCATCGAGGCCATGGGAAGCGGCGTCAAGATCCTTCTCGACGACGAGGAGCATCTCCGGAAGAATCCGAAGGGCGTCTACGTGACGACGAGGCCGTGTGAGGTCAGGCAGACCGGGGAACGCAGGTTTTCGATCGTCCTGACCCAGGGCTTCAACCGGCAGATCCGGAGGATGTGCCGCGCTCTCGGCTACGGCGTCACGTCGCTCGTAAGAACCAGGATCATGAACCTGACGCTCGCCGGTCTCGCGGAGGGACGCGTCCGCGCCCTGACCGCGGAGGAGGTGAGCTCACTCGGGAAGGGGGTCCGGAAGAGCGCTGCCAGAAGGGACAGCGGCGGGAACTCCGGACGGGGCGGACAGCGGGAAAACCGGCCCGCCCGGGATCAGGCGGGGAATACGAAGCGGAGTGATCCCGCTCACAGGGAGACTTCCCGGCATTCAGGCACAAAGAGCCCGGCGCGCGGGAGCGGCGGTGGAAAGCGATGACAAAGTCCGAATACGATGACCTGGCCGGCAGGGTCAGGGAGTACAACGAAGCATATGAGAACGGGGAACCCGTCGTCACGGACCGCGAATACGACGAGCTCATGCTCGCCCTCAAGGCGGCGGAGCGCGAACACCCGGAGTGGCGGAGCGCGGCTTCTCCGACGCAGACCGTAGGAGCCCCCGTCAGGAGGCAGTCCGGCGTCACGGTCGAACACGACGTGCCGATGCTCTCGATACAGGACGTCTTCTCAAAGGAGGAGGTCATCGGGTGGGTGCGCGGAGTCCGGGAGGTACATCCGGACGCCCTCTTCTCCGTCGAGCAGAAGATCGACGGCCTCTCCATGAGCATCCGCTACTCCGGCGGGAAGATGATTCTCGCGGAGACGCGCGGGGACGGTTTTATCGGAGAGGACGTCACGGCGAACGCGCGGGTGATTCCCGACATCGTCGAAGAACTGCCCGAGGACCCGGGTGATTTCGAGGTGAGGGGCGAGGTCTACATGACGCTCCGCGATTTTGAGAATGTCAACCGGGAGCAGGAGCTGTACGGAAGGAAGCTCTTCGCGAACCCGAGAAACTGCGCGGCGGGAACACTCCGGCAGCTGGATCCCGAGGCGACGAGGCGGCGCGGCCTCTCCCTCTTCATCTTCAACGTACAGAGGGCGTCGGATGGGGAACTCATGAGATCCCACGCCGAGGGACTGAGGTTCCTGAGGGACCGCCTGGGGATGAGGACGGTTCCCTCCGTTCTCTGCCGGACCGAGGAGGAGATCATTGCCGAGATCGACCGGATCGGGGAAGCCCGGGGTGAGCTCGGGTACGACCTGGACGGGGCGGTCGTCAAGATCGACCAGATCGCCTACCGGGATGATTTTCCCGCGGGCTCCAAGTACAGCGCGGGACATATCGCCTATAAGTATCCCCCTGAGGAGAAGGAGACCGTCGTGCGCGACATCGAGATCTCCATCGGAATGACCGGCCGCGTAAATCCGACCGCGGTGTTCGATCCCATCCGTCTCTGCGGGACGACGGTGTCGAGGGCAACCCTTCACAACCAGGACTTTATAGACCGGCTGCACATCGGCATCGGGGATACCGTCGTCGTCTACAAGTCGGGGGAGATCATCCCGAAGATCCGGTGTTCGGTTCCGGAGAAGAGACCGGCAGGGGTGACGGATTACCGCCTTCCTGACAGATGTCCCGTCTGCGGCGCCCCGATCGTGAGAGGGGCGGATGAAGCGGATATGCGGTGCACCGGCTCCGCCTGTCCGGCACAGCTTGAGCGCCATCTCATGAATTTCGTCGGCCGGAGCGCCATGGATATCAAGGGATTCGGCAGTGAGCTCGTGCGGCGCCTGATTGCGGAGGGGTATCTGAGGGATATCGGCGACCTGTACACCCTGAAGGACCACAGGGACGAGCTGATCGAGAAGGGGCTCATAGGCCGGGAGAAGAACACCGACAAGCTTCTGGCCGCGGTTGAGAATTCGAAGGACAACGATCCCTCGAGGCTGCTCGCCGGTCTCGCGGTCCCGAACGTCGGGATCACCTCGGCGCGGACGATCCTGAAGGCGTTCGGCTCCCTGGACCGGGTCGCGTCAGCCTCCGTGGAGGAGCTCACCGGCGTGCAGGATGTCGGGGAGATTACGGCTGAGAGCATAAGGACCTATTTTGACAATGAATCGAACCGCGAACTTCTGTCCCGGCTCAGGAGTTTTGGACTTCGGATGGAGTCGGAGAAGCAGGAGGAGAGTTCCGACGAGCTGGCGGGGAGAACCTATGTGATCACCGGGGACGTGGTTCACTTCAGCAACAGGGGCGAGCTCGCCGCCCTGATCGAATCGAAGGGCGGGAAGACGGCGGGATCGGTCTCGAAGAAGACATACGCTCTCATCAGCAACGACGCCGCGTCTGTCTCGGGCAAGGCGAAAAAGGCGCGGGAGCTGGGAATTCCCGTGATCACGGAGGATGAGTTCCTCGCGTCTCTTTCAAATAACGGCGTATAAGGAGTCAAGATGCCTGTAAAGATACCGAATGACCTCCCCGCGAGGGGAATCCTGGAAAAAGAGAACATCTTCGTCATGGACGAGAAGAGGGCGATCCATCAGGATATCCGCCCTATTCAGATCTGCATCCTCAATCTGATGCCTCTCAAGGAGGACACGGAGCTCCAGATCCTGAGAGAGCTCTCGAATACGCCCCTCCAGATCGACGTGTCATTTATGAGGATCTCGAGCCACGAATCCACCCATACCTCGAAGAGCCACCTGGATTCGTTCTACGAGACGTTCGAGGTGATGTACCGCCGCAAGTTCGACGGGCTCATCGTGACCGGCGCTCCGGTGGAGCTCCTCGAGTTCGAGGACGTCGACTACTGGGAGGAGATCTCGAGGATCTTCCAGTGGAGCGAGAGCCACGTGACGTCGACGATCTTTCTCTGCTGGGCGGCGCAGGCCGCGCTGTACTACTTCTACGGTCTGAAGAAGAGGCTTCTCCCCGAAAAGCTGTTCGGCGTGTTCAGCCACACGGTCTATAACCGCAAGACGCCCCTCGTGAGAGGATTTGATGACTGCTTCCTGATGCCCCACTCGCGCTACACGGAAGTCGCGACGCAGGATATCGCGGAGTGCGGGGAACTGACGGTTCTCGCGCAGGGCGAGGAGGCGGGCGTCGCGATCTGCATGGCGCAGAACGGGCGGAAGGTCTTCGTGATGGGCCATCCGGAGTACGGCAGGACGCAGCTTGGCCGCGAGTATGAGCGGGACAAGAAGAAGGGACTCGGGACCGCGCTCCCCAGGAACTATTTCCCGGAGGACAACCCGGTCAAGAAACCGCTTCTCACATGGAGGGCGACGGCGAACAACCTCTACACGAACTGGCTGAACTATTACGTCTACCAGTCAACCCCCTACAATCTGGACGGGACCCCCTTTGGGGAGGAACTTCCGGATAACTACAGATACTGACGGGTGCGGCCATGACACTTGCGAATGTACTGATCAAGTTTATGGGAAACAGCGCGGCGGAGAACCTCGCGTCCGGGATCGCCCTCGAGCCGGAGATTCTTGTGCCGGTCGGGTACGGCGACTTCCTCTCGGACGTCATGAGGAGCCGCTACAATTATTTCTTCTACCACAGGCGCCTGCAGACGGTCCTGGCGGACCCGGTCAGGCTCGAGCCCTACATGGAGCCGGATATCGAGAGGAAGCTGGAGGCCCTGCTCGAAAAATACGCGCAGGCGAGGCCCGTCGTCGACATCAGCCGCGCGGATTCCGAGCAGGCCATGGCGCTCGGGAGCGTGCTCAGGGCCCATCCCTCGTGGTATGTGCCGGTGCTGGATTACCGGATCTCCGACGGGACATTTTTCGCACTGAAGAATGCGGACCATCTGAGACGCCTGCCGAATCCGACGCTCACATCGGCCGAGTTCCGCTTCCTGAGATACGGGACCCCGTTTGATCAGCTGCCGGAGGGGACGGAGGAGATCCTCTACAGAAAAGATCTCGACAGGACCTGCGTCCAGCTGATCAGGTCGCTGAGTGCCGTGTACCACACGAGGCCGGGCTTCTGGAGGGAGACAGCGGAGAAACTCAGGAGGACGCCGGTCGGGCTGGCGCCCGGCAGGAGAGAGTACCTCATGGACGCCTCGACGGTACCCATCCGCGACGAGGCCTTCGAGGAGCTTGTGGAGAAGGGTGTCCTGAAGAAATACGTGAAGCAGAACGGGATCATCAACCTCGTGTTCGGGGAACCGATCGCCTCCCAGCTCCTCACCCGGATCGACCGGGTTCCCGCGCTCGACGTCTTCCTCGCGACCGCCATGGTCAGGGAATACGGGAAAGCCGCGGCGTATCACGACCTCGCGCTCATGGATTACACGTACGTCACCTGCATCCGCGGCTGCCTGCCGCTTGTTCTCACCGTCTACAGGGAGAGCGACGGGCTGGAGGAGCTGACGCGCTTTGTGTCGGATGCCGGGCGCTATTACGCGGATCCGGTCCGCAGGATCATGGTCAAGGAGCCGGGACTGACGGTGCCGGAAGAGAACCGGGAGGCCGCCGACCGGATGGGAATCGAAATTGTGGACGGGAACAGGCTCGGGGAATATCTGGAACCGTAACCGGAGGACACAGGAAAGGACGATATGAAAAGACTGACAGAGTGTCTCAGCGAGAGACTGGCGGAAGCATTCGAGAAGGCGGGATTTGATCCCGAATACGGAAGGGTCAGGGCCTCGGACAGGCCGGACCTCTGTGATTACCAGTGCAACGGGGCGATGGCCGCGGCGAAGAAATACAGAAAGCCGCCGTTTGAGATCGCCGAAGCGGTCGCCGGCACATTCGCCGGACAGGAAGGGCTCCCGTTCGACATCCAGGTGGTCCGCCCCGGCTTCATCAATCTCAGGGTGACCGGGGAATTCCTGGCCGACTACGTGAAGAACGCGGCCGCGGCTCCGGATTTCGGGATCCCGAAGGCCGGGAAGCCGGAGAAGATCATCGTGGACTACGGCGGACCGAACGTCGCGAAGCCGCTGCACGTCGGCCATCTCAGGGCTGCGGTCATCGGCGAGAGCATCAAGCGGATTCTGCGCGCGGCGGGCCACGACGTCCTCGGCGACGTGCATCTCGGCGACTGGGGCCTCCAGATGGGCCTCATCATCACGGAGATCAGGCACAGGAGCCCGGAACTTCCGTATTTTCAGGCGGACGGCGGGGACGCGGCGTTCCCGGACGAGGCACCGTTCACGATCTCGGAACTCGAGGAGATCTATCCCTGCGCCTCAGCAAAATCCAAGGAGGACGAGGCATACAGGGAGGAGGCGCTCGAGGCGACCCACCGCCTGCAGTCGGGAGACCGGGGATACCGCGCGCTCTGGGAGAAGATCCTCGAGGTGTCCGTCGCGGACCTGAAGAAGAATTACGAGCGGCTCGACGTCCATTTTGACCTGTGGAAGTCGGAGTCGGACGTTCAGCCCTATATCCCGGACATGATCGAAAAGATGAAGGCGGACGGCGTGGCCAGGCTCGACCAGGGAGCCCTCGTCGTCGACGTCTCGGAACCCGATGACAGGAAGGAAGTGCCTCCGTGCATCGTCCTGAAGTCGGACGGCGCCTCGCTCTACAGCACGACCGACCTCGCCACGATCCTCGAGAGGGAGAAGCTCTTCGCCCCCGACCGGATCGTCTACGTTGTCGACAAGCGGCAGAGCCTCCATTTTATCCAGGTGTTCCGCGCGGCGAGGAAAGCCGGGATCGCGGGGAAGGACACCGGGCTCATCCACGTCGGGTTCGGCACGATGAACGGGAGAGACGGAAAGCCGTTCAAGACGAGAGACGGCGGCGTCATGCGCCTCGAGAGCCTTCTCAACGAGATTACGGAGGAGATGACGGTCAAGATCCGGGATAACCGCAACGTGCGGGAGGACGACGCGGAGAGGACCGCGGAGATGGTGGCCCTGTCGGCGGTCAAATACGGGGATCTCTCCAACCAGGCCTCCAAGGACTACGTGTTCGATACTGAGAAGTTCACCTCTTTCGAGGGCAATACGGGCCCCTACATTCTCTACACGATCGTCAGGATCAAGTCGATTCTGGAGAAGGCGGATCCCTCCGACCTCGAAGGAGAAGCGGGCGCGCTCATCCTGCCTCCCTCGGGGGAAGAGGAGAAGGCGCTTCTGATGGATCTGGCGGGATTCGGCGCGGCCGTCGAAGATGCGGCCGCCGAGCTCGCGCCCCACAGGCTCTGCGCTTACATCTTCCAGACCGCGAATGACTTCAACCGCTTCTACCACGAGACGAAGATTCTCGGCGAGGAGGACGGGACCAGACGGCGCTCCTATCTCTCGCTGCTCAAGGCGGCACTCGGCGTTATGGAACGCTGTATCGACCTTCTCGGCTTCTCAGCCCCGGAACACATGTAAGGAGAGCGCATGAACAGTGTAAACCAGACGGAAGAGGGCGCGAAGAGGGCGAGATACGTCCTGCTTTCGGCAGCCACGCTCGTCCTCATCGCGGCGGTTCTCTTTCTTGCGATCGGCAGGCGGGGGGCCGGAAGAGCGGAGCAGCCCGGGCCGGGGAGCCTCATCGCGGCGGCGGAATCGGATGTCTCGCCGGCGGAAGAGGCTGCCGGCGCGGTCCCCGAGGAGATCACTTCTCCCTCGCCGGCTGAGGTGCCGGAGAGCGAAGTGCCTGACGCCGCGGCGGACCCTCTCGCCGGCCTGATCGGGGCGGCCGTGCCGAACGTCGCCGGCTACGCCTTCCAGGCATCCCGGGCGGGCCGGATCGTCTGCATCGACCCGGGGCACCAGGATCACGAGATGTCCGGAACAGAGCCGAACGGACCGGGGTCAGACGTCATGAAGGCGCAGCTGACCTCCGGGACACAGGGTGCTGCGACCGGCAATACCGAATACGACATTAATCTGAGGATCGGCCTCATTCTCAGGGATATCCTGAGGGAGAGGGGCTACACCGTGGTGATGACGAGGGAGACGAACGACATCGAGATCAGCAACGTCGGGAGGGCCCTTCTGGCCGCGGAGTGCGGCGCCCGGGCGTTTGTCCGCCTGCACTGCAACGGATCCGACAACCGGTCGGCAAGGGGCGTCGTGGCCTACAGGCCCACGGAATCGAATCCCTATCTCTCCGCGGATCTCGTCAGGGAGAGCACGGCCCTCGCTGAGGACGTCCTCGACGGGCAGGTGAGTGCGACGGGGCAGCCGTCGCTCGGACTCATCGGTGGCGACGACATGACCGGTATAAACTGGGCGCAGATGCCGGTCACGATCATCGAGATGGGATACATGAGCAATCCCGAAGAGGACGCGTTCCTCGGAAGCGGGGACGGCCAGAGGCTGATCGCGGAGGGAATCGCGAACGGGATCGACAGGTTCTTTGAAGAGCGGGAAGCTGATCAGGAATAATGGAGAGGTCTTATCGCAATGTGGAATACGGTACTGTTTGATCTTGACGGAACGATCACCGATTCGGGGGAGGGCATCACCCGTTCCGTTCAGTATGCCCTGTCGGAGGGATTCGGGATCGAGGTGGAGGACCTTCACGAGCTCGACTGTTTCGTCGGGCCTCCGCTGAAAGAGATGTTCATGGGTTACGCCGGTCTCACGGAGGAAGAGGCGGACCGCGCGATCGCGCTCTACAGGGAGCGCTACACCGACCGCGGGATGTTCGAGAACAGCGTGTACGAGGGGATACCGGAGCTCCTCGGGAAGCTCAGGGAGGAGGGCTTTGTCCTCGCGGTATCCTCCTCCAAGCCGACGGTCTTCTGCAGGACGATCCTCGAGCACTTCGGACTGTCGGAGTACTTCGATCTCATCGAGGGAAGTGAGCTCGACGGAAGAAATGCCCGCAAATCCGAGGTGATCGATGAGGTCGCGGAGAAACTCGGGATGGCGGACCGGAAGGACGAGATGGCCATCGTCGGCGACCGCAGCTATGACGTGCGCGGCGCGAAAGAGGCGGGCATCGGGTCGATCGGCGTCTCCTGGGGATACGGGCCGAGGGAGGAACTCGAGGCGGAGGATCCGGACTGCATCTGCGACAGCACGGTCGAGCTGGAAAATGTCCTGATCGGCCAGAAGAGGGACGGCGGCCTCCGGGCGATGTCCGGTCCGGTCTACCGCCCGGATGGGCGCGAGGGAAGGACCGGGGTCCGGGACCTCAGGCTGACCGGGAGTGCGGAACCCTATGACGGGCGGGTTCGTATGAGAGTCTGGCGGTGCCTGTATCCGCTTCTCATCGATGTCGCGATGTCATTTTCCGTCAGCGTGCTCTGCGGGATCCTGATCGCGTTCTTCGTCGGCATCGGGGGAGGGTCCATCGACCCCGAGACCGCGATTCGAAGACACGCGGTTCTTGTCACCGCGATCACTGACGCCGCCATGATCCCGGTCTTCCTGTATCTCTTCAGAAATGACGAGAACAGGCGGAGAAGAAACGGCACGGCGGCATACCGGATCCCCGTGCGGCAGAAGATGACGGCGCAGAGGGTCGCCCTCTGCGCCCTGCTCGCCATGTTCGTGAGCGGCGTCCTGGAACTCGTCGTGGCAGTGATTGCCTCCGGCGATGCGGAATATGAGGCCGTCGCCGAGTTGATCGCCGCGCCGGGCCTAGGCCTCAAGGTGATCGCGATCGCGGTCATCGGGCCGATTATGGAAGAGCTGCTGTTCAGGGGGCTGGTCTACCGGAGAATCAGGGATTACGCGGGGGTCGGCGCGGCCTGCGTCCTCTCGGCCGTCACGTTCGGGATCGCCCACGGGAATCTCACCCAGGGGATATACGCGTTCATGGTCGGTATCATCCTCGCGCTGCTCTATGAGCACTACGGCGGGCTCTGGGCCCCGATTGCCGCGCACATGGGCAATAACCTGTTCGCGGTGCTGACCGAGTCGTTCTCCGACGTCATTCCGGAGACGTTCTATCTCATGTACTACATCTTCTCATTCGTGATCACGGCTGCCGCCGTCTTCTGCATCCTGAGGAGGAAGCGCGGCCCGAACGTGATCTGACGAAAACGGCCTCTTTTCCGTGAAAGTCACGGTTGACGCGCGAAGCGGGGCCATGTTAGAATAACAAAGTTGCGAAAAAGCACATATGTGGATACCGGCTCTGGTGCCCGCAAAAGGGTCGGCCGGAGGGAAGCATATGGAAGAAAAAACCATTTTACAAAGGAGAAATATCAATGAGCGTTATTTCCATGAAGCAGCTGCTCGAAGCAGGCGTCCATTTCGGACATCAGACAAGGCGCTGGAACCCCAAGATGAAGCCGTATATCTACACAGAGCGCAACGGCATCTACATTATCGACCTTCAGAAGTCGGTAGGTATGGTAGAC
>CACYEN010000023.1 GCA_902773435.1 uncultured Lachnospiraceae bacterium
ACGGCCGTGACCGTTGCTCCCGTGGTCACAGCCGTCTCGATATTCTGTTTCTTCATTACCCCTTGACGCCGCCGCTCGTCAGGCCTGACGTCAGGTGCTTCTCGATCGCCATGAACAGGATGACCACCGGGATCGTCGCCAGCAGCGAGGCGGCGAACAGGTATTGCCACTCGATCATATTAAACGAGGAGAACTGGGTGATTCCGACCGTGATGGGCCGGTTCGACGCCGTCGAGATCAGGACCGTCGAGATCGTGTACTCGTTCCAGGCGTTGATAAACACGAAGATCAGCGTCGTCACAATGCCGGGGGCAGCCATCGGCAGCAGGACCCGGATCAGCGCCCCGACCGTCCCGCACCCGTCAATCCTGGCCGCGGCCTCCATGTCGGGAGGAATCGCGATAAACGTCCCCCTGAGCAGCCAGACCGCGAAAGCCTGGTTGAACGCGGCGTTGACAAAGATGAGCCCGAGGACCGTGTCGTTGAGATGCAGCGTGTTCATCAGCTGGGAGATGCCGATCAGCAGGACGACCGGTGAAAACATCTGGCTCATAATGACGAAGCCGAGGAAAAACTTCTTTCCCTTAAAGTTCATACGCGCCATCGCGTACGCGGCGGGGATCCCGCACAGCATGGCGAGAACCGTCGCCCCGCCGGCGATCATCACGGAGTTGAGAAGGAACCTCGGCACCCCCCGGGACACGATATCCCTGAGATTGCCCCACACCCATTTTGTCGGCAGCATGTGAAGGAAATACATGTCCAATGTCTCCGAGTTGGAACGGAACGCCGTGATGAACATGACGTAATACGGGTAGAGCGTGACGGCGCACACGACGATCACGAACCCGTAGAGAAGCCCCTTCAGCAGCGTACTCTGAACGGTGCCGAAGCGGATCCCGATCGCGGCGGCAAGCGCCACGAAGAGGCACACCGCGATGAGCCAGAGGAGACGGCTGTGATCGACGGAGATATTTTTCAGCGCGCCGTCGATTTTGTCTCCCATCGCTCCGCCGAAGAGGAGCCGGTCGACCAGGCCGTAGTACTCCTCCTTGCCCTCCGTGATCAGGTCGTCCCTGTAGAGACTGATTTTCCTCCAGAACGCGTAATTGTTCATCAGGATGAAGACCGGGACCAGCAGCATCGATATGAGTCCCGCAATGCAGGACACGTCCCTCAGCCGCTTCGCGGATGCCGGCAGGAAATGGTGCACCGTGTCCGCCGTGCCGCGCAGGCCCAAAACCGCGAGAAGCGCCGAGAGCGCCATGCAGGCGAGCATCAGCGCGAGGATGCGGGAGGACGGCAGGCCGGCGGCCAGAAATGACCAGACGGACTTCCGGACCGTCTCCCTGACGGAAAACGCGACAAGGGAAGTCGTCTCACCCTTCGAGTTGACCCGCTCCGTCACCTCCTCGGTGATCTCGACGTCCTGCCCTTCCGCGCGGTACTCTTCCGCCACCGCCTCGACCTCGGCACGGGCCTCCTTGTATTTCTCGTCCCCGACGAAGGTGTTGGAGGACTTCTTTGAAAAGGCATTTACGGTAAATGTATACAAAGGCGCCGCCATCATAAGGCACGCCGCGATGAGTCCCGCGAGGAGGACTGAGAGGCAGAGGACATTTTTCTTCCGGATGCTTTCACCTTCCCTCATGACGCGTCCTCCTTTCTCATCACCGTCATCATGTAGATTCCGGCGCACAGGCACAGGATGAGGAACCCGATCACGGACAGGGCGTTCGCGGGACCTTTCCTCCTGTCATAGAAGTTCAGCATATAGAGGTAGGTGATCATGGTGTCCGTCTTGTTGGCGGGCGCCCCCTTCGTCATCGTGAAGATGATCGGGAACGAATTGAAGACATAAATGATGTTCAGCACGGTGCTCACGGAGAGCGCCGGCCGGACGAGAGGAACCGTGATATAGAAGAGCTTGCTCCAGAATCCCGCGCCGTCCACCGTCGCGGACTCATAGAGGCTCTCGTCGATGGACTGCAGGCCCGACAGCACGCAGAAAGCTACGAACGGAATCGTGACGAAGATACCGACCCCGCACTCCCAGATAAACTCGATCTGATAGGACGACCGCCAGTTGACCGCCTCCCTGATGACGCCAAGATTCAGCAGCACGTTGTTCAGGCTGCCGTACTCGTACTTGATGATATAGTTCCACACGGAAGCCTGGATGACGAGGGACGTCGCCCAGGGGAAGATCAGGATGGATCTCGCGATCTTCCGCCCCCTGAACTTCCGGTTCAGCACCAGCGCGATAATAAAGCCCAGCAGGGTCGAGAGCCCGACGACCGAGACCACCCACCAGAAGGTATTGGTCATGACCTGCCTGAACGCGGGCAGCTTCACGGCGTCGGAGTAGTTCTTAAACCCGATGAAGCCGCCGATCACCCCCGCCTTCGAGATCTCGCTGAACGAGAGCCGGAACACGATGATGATCGGGAACACGACAAAGATCGCGATGAGCAGAATACTGGGGAGAAGCCAGATATAGGGCCCCCATGCCCGTTTTTTCCCGCCGGAGTTCATATTCGGGGAACCTCCTCGATAAAATCTTAAAAGCGGATCCGGCTCCCGCCGGATCCGCCCTGTGTCAATCTCTCTCCGCACTTGAGCGGGGCATTCGCTCCGCCGGGGAGCGCGCGTCAGCCCGCGGGCTGCTCCCGCAGCGCGTCAGGCCGGCTCAGCTCCGGAAAGCGCTTCAGCCCATAAGCTGCTCCTGCAGCGCGTCAAGCTCTGCCTGGATGTCAGACCCGGTGAGCGCGTTCTGCTCAGCGGCGATGACGCCCTGCTTCACCTGATCCCACTCGGCCTTCGCCGTCGGATAGAACTGGCAGCTGCCGAGAACGTCAAGCCACGCCGCGAAGGACGCGTCGGACTCCACCAGCGCCTCAACCGCAGAGTTGACGGCCGGAAGGAAGCCCTCCATGCTGACCCAGCCGACATAGTTCTCGGGATCATAGAAGAACGACAGGAACTTGCCGATCGCCTCGTTGCGGGCATCCTGATCTTCAAAAGCGTCGTCGCGGAATGCCATCACGCGGTCCATGACGCCGACGGACG
>CACYEN010000024.1 GCA_902773435.1 uncultured Lachnospiraceae bacterium
CCGGGTTCAACGACGACCCGCTCTGGCTGATCGCCGGGACGTCGGCTTACATCCGGGAGACAGGCGACGCCGGAATCCTCGATGAGATCGTCCCCTACGACAACGACATGTCCGTCGCGACGACGCTCTTCGAGCACCTGACCCGCTCGCTCGACTACATCATCAATCACAGGGGTCCGCACAGGCTGCCGCTCATCGGCCGCGCCGACTGGAACGACTGCCTGAACCTCAACTGCTTCTCGGAGCATCCGGGCGAATCCTTCCAGACGTTCGGCCCCTCCGAGGGACCGGTCGCGGAATCCGTATTCATCGGCGGCATGTTCGTCAAGTACGGCCGCGAGTATGCCGATCTCGCGAGACTCCTCGGGAAAGAGGACGAAGCGGAGCGGGCGCTCCGGGAAGTGAAGGACATGGAGAAGGCGCTGCTCACCGACGGCTGGGACGGCGAGTGGTTCGTCCGCGCCTACGACGCGTTCGGCCACAAGGTCGGCTCCAACGAGTGCGACGAGGGCAAGATCTACATCGAGCCGCAGGGCTTCTGCGTCCTCGCCGGCGTCGGCCTGGAGACCGGCGAAGCCGTCAGGGCCCTCGACTCCGTGAAGGAGAGGCTCGACTCCGAGTACGGGATCATGATCCTGCAGCCTGCCTACACCAGGTACCACGTGGAGCTCGGGGAGATCTCTTCTTATCCGCCGGGATACAAGGAGAATGCCGGCATTTTCTGTCACAACAACCCCTGGGTCTCCATCGCGGAGACTGTCGTCGGACGCGGCGACCGCGCGTTCGAGATCTACAGGAAGACCTGCCCCGCCTATCTCGAGGAGAAGAGCGAGATCCACAGGACCGAGCCCTACGTCTACTCCCAGATGGTTGCCGGCCGCGACGCGAAGTTCTTCGGCCAGGGCAAGAACAGCTGGCTGACGGGGACGGCTGCCTGGACATTTACGGACATCTCCCAGTACATTCTCGGGGTTTATCCCACACTCGGCGGCCTTAAGATCGACCCGTGCGTCCCGAAGGACTTCGGCGATTTCAGCATTCACCGCCGCTACCGCGGAGTCGATTACGACATCAGCGTCACGACGAACGGGTCCGAGAAGGGAGTCCGCTCCCTGACGGTCGACGGCCGGGAGATCGAGGGGTGCGTCATCCCCTATGATCCGACCGCGAAGAACGTGAAAGTCAGTGTTGTCATGTAAGCGCGGAGCCGCTTAAGCACAGCGGAAGGGCGTGCCGGACAGGTTTTCCTGCCGCCGGCACGCCCTTTTTCATGCTGTTCTTTTTCCCGCCGCTCTGTCTTTTGCGTCGTTTTCCCCTGTCCTCATTTCTGGACAAAGAAGATATCTATGAGTTCGTCAAAGAACTCCTGCTCTGAGATGCTGTACCTGGCCGCTCCGCTCCCTGCGCCGGACACATGTCCGGGCGCCGTCACCGCGGCCTCGTCCTTGAAGCCGTGGCGGATCACGGCGGAGATGAGATAGATCTGCCTCGTCGCGTTGAGATTCGTGAACGAGGCCCCTCTCAGATAGTTCCTGAGGTGCATCGGGAACAGCGGATTTCTGAAAAATGTCCTCCATGCCCTCTTGAAAAAGCCCGATATGAACTGTCTCTGCCTGATGAGCCTCCATCTCGCCTTCTCCGCGCCCTCATACTCCTCCGCTTTGGAGTAGTCGTATGACCGGAGATACATCTCCGCGCTCTCCCCGGTGAGGATCAGGGGGTCGTCGACCTGCGTCCCCGCGTTCAGCTCCGCGTAATCCGGCGTCGCGACCGCGGGAATGCCTCCCACCGCGGCCGCGAGGCCTCCCGCGCGGCCGAGATCCATCATAAAATACGCGTGGATCGGAACCCCGAACAGGATATGCGACACGCAGGTGCAGGCGAACTCACACCCTGCTCTCCCTCCGCCTCCGATCACGTAGGCGCTGCGGAGCGTCGTCTTCTTCGCCTTTCCGGAATCCCCCGTCACCTCGATGGCCGTATCCGCCGAGATGCTGATCTCCGAGCTCTCCCCCGTCCTCGTGTTGAGCGAGATGACCAGCGCGGAATCGATAGCCGCTCCGCCGCCGTCCGGGTCAACCATGAAGACGGCTATGTTGCTCCGCGAGGAGTTGAGCTCATACGGCGCTCCCTCATACGTGATCGCCCGGTCGGACGTCACTTCCCCGTCTGCCCCTTTGGGAAGCCGGAGCCCGTCCTCCGCGACCCTGGTATTCAGGAACTCGCTCCGCCCGAGCGTTCCCATCGTCAGGAAGATCAGGCCGAGGGAGAGCGCCGCGATGGCCGCTGCCAGGAGCAGCCTTGTGAGGATTCTCAGGAATATGGGCGAGTGTTTCTTTCTCCGCTCCCTGCGAAGCTCCCTTCTCTTCTTCCTGGCGAGCTTCTTCATCGCGGTTTTGCGGACGGCGGCCTCCGTCTCCTGCTGCTCGGCGATCATCCGCCGCTCAGCCTCGATCTGGCCCAGCGCCCTTCGTTTCTCGGCAGCCTTCAGGGCCGCTTTCTCCGCGGCCTTCTGCTCCGCCGCCGCCTTCCTCTCCGCGGCAAGTCTGGCTCTCCGCTCTTTCCTCGAAAGGACAAGGCTCGCGGCTGCTTCTTCCTCCGCCCGCTTTCTCGCCTCCTCCTCGAGTTTCGCGATCAGCGGGTCGTTGCTGCTGACAAGGTCCTCCCGGAAGATGTCCCTGACCTCCTCCTCGCCGTCGTCGGACTCCTCCGTCTCCGGCTGGTAGTGCACAAAGAAGCCTCTCCTGATCAGCTCCTCCCGCACCATCGCGTCGATCTCTTCCTCTGTGACCTCCGGTTCGTCCAGGATATCGGCATATTTTTCGGACCCGCTCTCACGGTCCACGTCGGAGAGCATCTCCGGAAATGACGAAGCCCCACCCTGCCCGGTCAGGGAATCGACGAACGAACCGCCCGGACCGTCCCCGGCCACGGCATCAGAAGAACCGCCGTCCCCGGTCTCCCCGGAAGCGCCGGCTTCCCCGCCGTCCGTCCCTCCGTCAGACGGCTCGTCGAACCTGTAAACCTCCTTTGAATTATCAAATCCCGGCACCTTGAAGCGCGACCGCTCCCCATATCGTCCGCTCCCGGTGTACCGGGGCGGCTCCGCCGCCGGAAAGTCAAAATCAAAGTCGGAATCCCCAGATTCCACGTCGTCCATCCAGAACGGTTTTCGTCTGTTCTCCAGATCATCCATCGTCCACTACCGGTCTTTTAAACATTCCCGTCTTTTTCGTCAATCTTATCTTCGGTCTTATCTTCTATCTGTTCTTCTGTCTGTTCTTCAATCTTTTCTTCTGTCTTATCTTCTATCTTATCTTCAAGCCTGTCGTCAATGCGCTCTTTCAGCACCTTGACCCCGCTTCTCACCAGCTTTCGGAGAATGGCCATGAACCGTTTTCTCTTCTCCTCCTGCAGCCGGTTGAAGCCCTTGAGGATTGCCGCCGTCGCCGCCAGCTTATGCTCCCTGTATTCGTCGAGCGTCGTCACCCCCGCGGACGCAAAGAGCCCGAACAGGCTGTCGACGAAGAGCTTCCGGTCCTCCGTGCTGACCCCGTGAATCCACTCCTTGATCGTCTCGTCGAACAGAATGCTCTCCTCGGAGCGCTCGTCGGTCACGACGAACCTGTTTCCAAGGACCTCCCAGCTCAGCGCGTCGTGCTGCATGAAGCCGCTCTCACTGCTCTTCACGACCCGGAGCTTCAGCCTCCCGCTCATCAGGATCCCGATGATGGACGTCTCCGGGATGATCTTGACCATCCTCGGCAGCATCGAGGAGAATGCCGGGGAATCCGCGATCGATTCGATAAACCCGGGGCCGTCGTTGGAGTAGACGCCGATGATGCTGTCCTTCACGGAATCGCTGCAGAACGCGGCGGCGTAAGCCGCGAAATTCCCTCCCTTGGAGTGGCCGCCCACCCGGACCGCCAGCCCCTGTCCGCCAAACGTGGCCTCAAGGTAGTTTCTGGCGAATATCTGCCCGACGGTCGCTCCGCTGTAGCTGAGATCGAAATCCTCCTTCCATCCCGCCAACGTGTCGTCCGTCCCGCGGAAAGCCAGGTACCAGGTGCCGTCTCCGACCTCATAGGTCACGGCGGACATCTGGAGGTCCCTCCCGGGATCGACCAGGTTGACATACCCGGACAGCCTAAGCCCCGCGAACCTCTTCGACCCCGCGACTTTCCGGAGAAGCAGGGGATACAGCCTGTAAAATGTCTCCCTCGCCTTCAGCTCCTCCTCGGAGTGCAGGGAGAAATACCGCTCCGCCGCCTCCGCGATCCCGACCGACCGGTTCTCCGAAACGGTAGAAAAAACCCCGGGCGGCTCGGATGCCGAGCCCGGCGACCAGATCGGCCCCGGAATCACCCCCTCGAAGTCGGTGTATGCGAGAACCGCCAGAATCAGGTTGTCCACTTCATTGAAAGGATCCGTCCCGAAGGAGATGTCTCCTCTCCAGTCCAGATAATCGCCGATATTCCCCATGCCGAATCCCTGACATTGTCTCTTTCTGCCCGTCTCATGAAGAACATAAGCCCGCCCGCAGCCCTCTCAGCCGGCGGCCGCCTGTTCTTCCGCCGAGTTGTACCGCGCCTTCACGTCAGAGAGGAACTGCTCCCATGCGTCTTCGTGCTCCACGTAGTACTTCGGGCAGTTCTTGCCCGTCACGTCGTAATGCCTGATCACGTGTCCGGGTCCGGTCTCAAATGCCCTGCACAGCCACGCGGTCAGCTCCACCAGCGACCGGTACGTGGCATCCGTGAACTGTCCGCTCTCATCGGGATGGCAGCACTCAATCGAGATCGTGTCCGAATTCCTGTTGTTCGAGGCGTAGGCCCACTCCGAGCAGGATACGCACTGGATGATCTCTCCCTCGAGCCCGATCACGAAATGGCTGCTCGCGGACCGGCTCCCGTCCTTGAGGCTCTCGAAATAATCCCTGTTCTGCTGGGCAGTGGATCCGGGGTTTCCGACGTAGTGAATGACGATATCATTCACCTCCTCGAGCGCGTACTGGGGTCTCGAGAAGGGGTTCGGCGTCAGCAGCTGGATGTCCCTCTCAGGGCATCCCTCCCAGAAGGATCCGTCAGTATAGCACCTCTTTGTCGGCGGAAGTTCCGCCGCGCCCTGCGCCTCCGCGCCCGCTCCGGATTTTTCCGCGGGCTCCGCGACGGATTCCGGACCGGCTGTGGAGAAGGTTTCCGCCGGCTCCTCTGCGGCTGCCCCCGAATCAGTCCACGCGGCTGTCCTGCCGGGCTCCTCGGTATGTGACAGGACATCGTCTCCGGCGTATACCGCCGTCGGCTCTTCCCACATCGACTCCGCGGGCTCCTCAAGCACCTCATCGAACGCGCTGTCCAGCGCGCGGAGCGTCCTCAGGTCGTCGGCTTCGCTCTCAGCCTGCCCGCCCGCGGGCTCCTCCTCTTCCTCAAGCGATTCAGAGATCCCGCCGACCGGGACGGAGGAGATGCTCTCATCCCCTGCGGTCCCTGCCTCCGCGGCCGTCACTTCCCGATGCCGCAGCACCCCCGAATGCCTCAGATAGAGGATAATTCCAGTAATAAGCAGGACATCTATCAGTCCGAAAAGAATCAGTCCCGTCAGTTTCCGTCCGTTCATCCGCAATCCTTATTCTGTATCGTCCGGGGTTTCCCTGTTCTCTCCGCCGTCTTTTCTGTCTTCCGCGGACCCGGATCTCTTTCTCCTGATCTCGATTTCTTCGGCCTCGGCCTCCCTGAATCCGGAGTTCTCCTTCTTCCTCCGGGCCTGGTACCGTCTTCTCTGTTCAGCCCGCTTCTTCTCGAGCTCCTTCCTGTACCGGCTGCCCGCGAACAGCAGCGCGGCGGCGAGGAGGATGATGAGCGCGATGATGGGAAGGAGCGGACTGCCCGCGCGCCGCGCGCCGACCACGCCGGACCCGTTCTTCTCCGATCCCGCCGCACCTAGGGCATCCCCGGCCGGAATCTCCTCCGCCGACTCCGCGACGGATTCCACCGGAATATCCACGACGGCCCTTCCCACCGGAAGGCCGCTGTAGAGATACTGAATATGCCGCTTCCCGTCCCTGTCCCCGATCTCCGCCGTGTAGAGCGGATTCGGGGAGGAACCTCCGTTCGAGAGGTCAAGGAACGGGGATGTGTCGACCCCGTTCGGCAGCACCACTGCGCCGCCGGGAACTTCTGTCTTCTTGAAATTGTCAAATCCGTAGGTGTAGAGCCTCGCCTGATCGGAATAATCGGTCTTGTCCGGCGTCTTCATCGTGACGCAGATCAGCGTCCACCCGTCCTTCTCGGCCGCGGAGACGAGCGTCCTCTGCGCTGCGTTGGTGAACCCCGTCTTTCCCCCGATGCAGTACTCGTAGTAATACTCGGAGTCCGGATTGATCAGCGAGTTGTGGTTCTGGTAGGACCGCTCCCCGTCATATCTGTTCGTCGGTCCCACCGTGTAATTCAGGGTGGAAATCAGCTTCCTGAACATATCGTTCTTCAGGGCTTCCCTGAAGATGAGAGCCAGGTCCATCGCCGTCGTGTAGTGCTCATCGTCGGGCATTCCGCTCGAATTGTGGAAATGCGTGCCGGTACAGCCGAGAAGTCTCGCCCTCTCCGTCATGATCTCCGCAAACGATTCCACGTCCCCGCCGACTTCAATCGCCAGCTGGTTCGCGATGTCGTTCGCGGATTTCAGCATCAGCATATAGAGGCAGTCCTCGACCGAGAACTCCTCCCCGACAACGGTCCCCGCGTTGGAGCTGTCCTCGGCAACACCCCTGCATCCCTCCTCCGTCATCGTGACCGTCCCGTCGAGGGACAGGTTTTCGAGGGCGAGCAGGCAGGTCATGCACTTGGTCGTGCTCGCGGGATAGCGCTTCGTGTCCTTCTCCAGCGCGCAGAGAACGGCCCCCGTCTCGGCATCCACGAGGACGCAGCTCTGGCCGTAGACGGGATTTTTCACCGGCCATCCGGATATGCTGTTGGTATCAGGCTCATAGCTCATGATCTCCCCGTCATCCGCCCCGGCACTGACCGTCGCGCAGAGCATGAGGGCCGCACAGACAAGGGCGATGAGCCGCCTGTATATTCTCCTGTATTCAAGTCTTCTTATCATCGATGCAGTCTCCATATGGTTCCCCGACGCCTCGTAAGGCATCTCACTATTATATAGGCAAGAGAGGAAGATGTCAAAGAACCGGCCAGGTTTCCGCCCCTGCGTATTGACATCCGGCGCGCGCCGTCCTATGATCTACGGCATCAGGTCCCCGATGTCAAACACCAGGACCCTGTCCACTTTCAGCACCGGCTGCGCGCGGTAAGCGTACGCCCCCGCCTCGAACAGGCAGAAAAGCTGCCCGTCCGCCTCGCAGATCTGCTCCAGCTTCTCCGGCATTCTCCATGTCCGGACGGCGTCTTTCGCCTGATAGCTCTTCTTTCCCTCTTCGTACTCGTAGATCTGGAGATAGGAGTCATTCATCCCGTACGACTTGGAGAGCAGCAGGTAATCTCCATTCCTGCACACGCCCTGGATCTGTCCTGACGTCACCGCCGTGTGGTCGGAGATCACCGTCTCATGGACCGGATCGTAGTCCTCAAAAATCCTCGACCGAAGCCCGCCGTCGCCGGTCAGGGTGAACCAGGAGATCTCGCTCCTGCCCTTCTTCCTGAAGATGCCCGCGATCAGGGAGTTCTCCGCGTAATTCATGTAGGAATTGGTGACCATTGTGGCCAGCGTATAGTTGAACGCCGCCGGAACCGGCGCTTTCGAATCCTCGTCGTACTGCTCGAGATCGGAGAGCCTGTAGGCGATCGCCTTGGCCGAATTGTGCGTCCCCCCCGACACCCATATGTTCCTGTTGACCGGGTCGTAGGCCAGTCCGCCGACATGCGCCTGTCCAGCCATGGGAATCGTCTTGAGGAGCCGTCCGTCCTTTCTGTCCAGGAGGTAGAGCACGGAATTGTGCCTGAGAGTGTGGCAGTAGGCGGATATGACCAGATAGTCCTCCGTCACGCAGAGCCCCTGGGGGGTCATCGACGTGCAGGTCGTAAGCGCGTGGAATTCACCCTGGAGCGTCCGCGTCGTTCTCATCCCCGGGATCACATAGGACTTTCTGACCATCCCCGCGAGTTTCCGGAACCGGAACGAGAGCAGGGTGTCCATCATACCGTTCGACCGGTAGAGAACAGGACCCATATCCGTCGTCTGCGCCTTTGTCTTCGGCTCATATCTTCCCCGGAAGAATCCCACGTAGACCGTGATATACAGAAACATGCCGAGGACGGCGAGAAGCACCGCGGCGGCCACTGTCAGTACCCGGCTTCTTCTGTTCTTCTCTTTACGCCTCGTCCGAGCCACTCTTCCAAAGTCCTCCACAGCAGGCCGGAACCTGTTTACCGAAAAATGAAATGATGCCTGAGCCGGAAAGGAGCGTCGCGCCATGCGGAAATTCTCAGACAAGACAGCTGTTCTGCAGCACTTCTACGGGTACCGGACATTTCGGCCCGGCCAGGAAGCGCTCATAGATTCCATCCTGTCCGGGAGAGACACACTCGGGATTCTTCCGACAGGGGGCGGGAAATCCATCTGCTACCAGATCCCCGCGCTTCTTCTTCCCGGACTCACTATCGTCGTGTCCCCCCTCATCTCGCTCATCAGGGACCAGACTTTATCTCTGAGAAAGCGGGGAATTCCCGCGGCGGCCCTTGTGTCCGGCATGACGGCGGCCGAGCGGGAGGCCGTCCTCCGGGACGCTGCCGGCGGCCGCCTGAAGCTCCTCTATCTCGCGCCGGAACGACTTCTTTTGGACGAGTTCACGGAATTCTCGAAGAGACTCCGCGTCTCGCTCCTATGCGTCGACGAGGCGCACTGTGTCTCAAAATGGGGCAGGGAATTCAGGCCCTCCTACCTGGCGGTGCGGCCCTTCGCGGACCTCCTGTCGTCAGGAGCCCGGCCTGTGGTCGCCGCCTTCACCGCAACGGCGTCTCCGGAAGTCCGCGCCGACATCATCCGGCTGATCGGCCTCCGGAAGCCCTTCTGCTTCACCTCCGGCTTCGACCGCCCCAACTTATATTATGGAGTTATGCGCCCAAAAAACAAGTACAGAATCCTGATTCTGCTCCTCAAATCCTTCCGCGGAAAATGCGGAATTATCTACTGCCGGACGAGGGCCGCTGCCGAGGACCTGACGGGGCTTCTCACGGCCGACGGCTTCCGGGCCGTCTGCTACCACGCCGGGATGGACCCGGCCCGGCGGGAATCGGGTATGGACGCGTTTATCTCGGGAAAAACCAGGCTGATCGTCGCGACGTGCGCGTTCGGAATGGGGATCGACAAGCCGGACGTCCGCTTTGTCATCCATTACAACATGCCCGGGGACGTCGAGAGTTACTACCAGGAGGCGGGCCGCGCAGGGCGCGACGGCCTTCCGTCCGTGTGCATTCTCTTCGCGGACCACAGGGACGTGGTCATCAGCCGCTTCTTTCTCTCCCGCATAAAAAGTCCGGAGCTCCTGAGAGAGGGATACGGGAACCTCACCGCCATGCGGAAGCTCGCGTCGGGGAAGCAGTGTGTGCGCCGTTTCCTGCTCGGCTATTTCGGGGAGGAGGCGCCGGAGTCCTGCGGAAACTGCTCCGTCTGCGGCGCAAAGACCGGCCCGGAAGAGGGGCCGCCGGCAGGCGTTCCCGACCCGGATCTCCGGAGTGACCTCAGGGCACTCCGCCTCCGCCTCGCGCGTGAGCGGGGGATCCTGCCGTACCGGATCTTCTCAGACAGGACGATCGGGGATCTCGCCGCCAGAAGGCCGGTCAGGTTCCGCGAGCTTCTCGGCATCGAGGGCGTGAATGTCTTGTCCTGCATAAAATACGGCGCGGATTTCCTTCAGGAAATCCGCGCCTGGAATGACTGTCATCTTATACTTGAGGCAGCGGCATCCCGTATTTCACGGGAATCCCGGCCCCGCCCCCCTGCCTGAGGTCCCCCGTCAGAAGGACTTCACGAACTGGCTGAACCCTTTCATCATGAGCCAGAGGAACTGTTCCCCCGCCTTCTCCCCGTCGGAGAGGCAGCCTTTCTTCACGCGGTAAGCGAGAGCGGTCGTCGAATCAAGTATATAACTCCACAGAATATCCCACTCGACCTTTTCCGTGATGCCGTAGTTTTCGTCCAGTTCCCTGATCATTCTCATGACAGGGGCGTAGTGCTCCTCCTGAAGCCGGTTGACGTCGGCGTTGAAGCGGATCGACGTGCGGTACCTGTAGTAGTAGAACAGCTTCTCGGGATTGCCGAGAAGATACCTGTAATACTTCCACCAGATTTCCGTCACGCTCTGTTTCAGCCCGGAAGCGCCGCCCGTCTTCAGGTTGAGGCCGTTGCAGATATCCGCGATATCCCTGTCTATGAACAGGAACGTCTGGTCGAGCAGGTCGTTCTTGCTCTTGAAATGATAGTACAGGGACCCCTCGGCGACGCCGGCCTCGGCAGCCCACTTCTTTGTTGTGAATCCCTCAAAACCGTACTCCGCGACAATGCGTATCGCGGCATTCATCATGAGGGCTCTGCTTTCTTCTTCACTACCAGTAATCATCTGAACCTGTCTCCCCGCGCCGCCTCTCACCGGCGGCATCTTACCACATATGAACCGTGCAGGACCCGTCACTAAAATACGACGGAAGCTGTAAATATTTCGCGGAAGTCAGTGCACTCGTCATAAAAACGGAGCCAAGGTCAACTGCATATCACAAATATTAACAGAAACAGGCCGGGCTTTCAACGATTTATTGCGGTAGCGTGATAACTTTTCATTGCGGCGAGGCATCGCCCTCTTCCAGCAGGGCCTGATAGATTTCGCGCCTCGATACCCCGCGGTCCGACGCGGCCGCTTTCATCGCACTCTTTCTGTCCATTCCGAGCGATTCGTACCAGGCCACATGGGCCGCGGGGCTCATGGTCTCCCACTCCGCTGCCTTCTCGGCCTGCCTCTCCTCCCTGCTCTTGCCCGCGACCACGAGGACATACTCCCCCCTCGGTTCCCCGGCTCCCCCGTCCGCGGCTTCGCCCAGCGTCGTTCTCAGGATTGTCTCATATTTCTTGGTCAGCTCGCGCAAAAGCGTGACCTCCCGGTCAGCCCCGAGCACATCCCTCAGGATTCCGAGCGTCTTCATGAGACGGTGCGGGGCTTCGTAGAGGATGATCGTCCTCATCTCACCGGAAAGGCGCTCAAGCACCGCTTTCCTCTCCCTGCTGCCTGCGGGAAGAAATCCCTCGAACGCGAAGCTCCCCGTATCCTTTCCGGACAGCACAAGCGCCGTGATCACGGCACTCGGGCCGGGGACGGAGGTGACGGTGATCCCGCAGTCGAGGCATTTCCTGACGAGGCTTTCACCGGGGTCGGAGATCGCGGGCGTACCCGCGTCGGTGATAAGGGCGATGTCCTCCCCTCCGAGCAGCCTTCCGATCAGCTCCTCCCCCTTCGATTCCTCGTTGAACTTGTGATAGCTCGTCACCTTTGTTCCGATGTCGTAGGCGCGGAGCAGATGCGCGGAAGTCCTCGTGTCCTCACACGCGATGAGATCCGCTTCCCTCAGGATCCTGAGGGCGCGCAGCGTTATGTCCTCAAGATTTCCGATCGGTGTCGCGACAAGATAAAGTGTTCCGGTCTGTCTGTCCATGTCAGGTCGTCCCTCCGGACGTGAAAAGAATCCGACACGGGCGGCGTCTTACGGATCCGAAGCCGCTCCGTCTCTCCCATAGATCGCAAGGATCTCCTCCGTGTACTGCCGGTCGTCCCCGTAGATGATGAGCGGTGAATCCGTCTTCAGGCCGGGGTTTCCGCCTTTCGTCCCCTCCACGAGAACCATCGTCGGCTCCGCGTCGATGTACGGATAAACCAGCCGCAGCCGCTTCGGCTCGAGTCGTGCGCTCCTCATCTCCCCGAAAATTTCGGGCAGGCGGAAAGGCCGGTGGATCATCGCGAACCGCCCTCCCGGGACCAGCAGCTTCGCGGCGGACGAGACCACGTCGCGCAGCGTGCAGCGGATCTCCGTCCTCGCGGCTGCCCTCACGGGGTCCGCGCCGACGAGTCCGCCGTTTACCGGCATGTAGGGGGGATTCGACGTGACAAGTGAAAAGGAGGCCGCGCCGAACCGGTCCACCGCCTCCCTGATATCCCCTGTTACTATCCTGACCTGTCCCTCCAGGCCGTTGTCCTTTACGGAGAGCCGGGCGAGCTCCACAGCCCTCTCCTCTATCTCAATGCCGGTGATGCTGACCGCGATTCCGAGATCCCTGGCTCTCGCGGAGAGGATCAGCGGAACCGGCGCGAAGCCGGTGCAAAGATCGAGGATCCGGTCCCCGTCCCTGAGACGCGGGTAGTGCCCGAGAAGGACCGCGTCCACGCCAAAGCAGAACATCCCCGGATCCTGCCATATGCGGTACCCGTTCTGCAGGTCGTCACATCTCGGCATCCCCGGATTATTCCCCTTCATCGCTGCCGTAGTGGTCGCTGTTCTTCATGGCCTGCGGCGTCCTGTTCGCGTCAGCGCCGTCGGCCTTCGGGCCCCTGTGCCTCGGAGGCCTTCTTCGCTTCCTGGATTTCGTCCCCCCCTCCGCGGCTGCCGCCGCGTCCTGAGCATTGTCTCCCGTGCGGGGGGCCTTCTCGCCGTGGGGTTTTCCGCCCTCGCTCCTGTGATTATTCTGCTGCGCGCCTTCGGTGCCGCCGTTCTGCCGCCTCTCCGCTCCCTGCGGATGATCGCCGCGGGATTTCTGCCGCCTGCTCCGCTGCCGGCCGGTGTTCTCCTTATCGCCGCGCTCCGCGGCTCCCTGCCAGGATGCTCTCTCTTCGTCGTCCACGGCGTTCTTTCCGGCCCGGCCGGCGCCCTCGGCACCTCCGCCCCGGTTTCCGCCTCTCGCCGCCTGGCTGTCGGAAGACGGGTTCTCCGCTCCCTCGGAGCCCTTCGGCTGGCGCTTCCTCCGCTCTTTCTTCGGGCGTTCCTTCTTCCCCGCGTCGTTTCCCCTGATCAGGTAATCGGAGGGATCAAACTTCCCCTCGCCGGGGTTCCACTCGAGATCCGCGTCGTCCGGCCCGGAACCGGCCACTGCCGGCTCTTTCTGTCCGTCTTTTCCCTTCCGTCCCTTCCGCTCCGCTTCGGCGCGCGCTTCCTCGCGCATCTTCAGCTTCTTCGCCTTCGGGATGAACGTGAGGTCCCTGACGTCGAATTCCTTCAGCTCTTTCTCGTCATTTTCAAGTTCGAGGATCACCTTGACCGTCTGCCTCAGGATGTTGACGGACTGGACGTCCCCGTGCTGGCCGTCGGCCGTCATGGCGTAATCGCCCTTCCCGGGAAGTCCCTTGTTGAGGCTCGCGTAGGTCTCGGCTTCATTTTTCAGGCAGCACATCAGCCTCCCGCAGGTGCCGGAGATCTTGGTCGGGTTCAGCGACAGGTTCTGGTCCTTCGCCATCTTGATGGAGACCGGCGCGAAATCGTTGAGCCAGGTGTGGCAGCACAGCGGCCTCCCGCAGGTGCCGATGCCGCCCAGCAGTTTCGTCTCGTCCCTCACCCCGATCTGGCGGAGTTCGATCCTCGTCCTGAAAATGGCAGCCAGATCCTTGACCAGCTCCCGGAAATCGATCCGTCCGTCTGCGGTGAAATAGAAGAGGATCTTGCTGTTGTCGAATGTATATTCCGCCTCGATGAGCTTCATCTCAAGCCCGTGCTGCTGGATCTTCTGCTTGCAGACCCTGTAGGCCTCCTTCTCCCGCTCGCGGTTCGCCTTCTCGCGCTCGGTGTCATCCGCGGTCGCGAGGCGGACGATCGGCCGGAGCGGCTGGACCACCTTGTCCTCCGAGATCTCGGTCGGGCTCAGGACCACGGTTCCGTACTCGATGCCCCTGGCCGTCTCGACGATCACATGGTCGTGGTAGCGGATTTTGTTGTCGCCGGGATCAAAATAATAGACTTTCCCGGTATCCCTGAATTTAACTCCTATGACGCTTGGCATTCAAATCTCCTCTTTCTATTGAAACGCGGTGAGCAGAAGCTCGACCGCGAGTTCCGCGTTGACATTTGAGGCGAGACGGGACCTGCACAGCTCTATCTCTTCGACGATGTCCGAGAGTTTCCTGAAGCTCATCTCCCCGGCTTTCTCCCGGATGCCCGTCAGCTCGTCCGTGAAGACAAGCGATTCGCCGTCCCCCGAGGCCTTGTAGTAGAGAACGTCCCTCATGTAAAGCAGCATCATCCCAAGGACGTCGCCGATCCCCTCCCTGTCCGCGCAGATATCGCGGACCGCCTGCCTGACCGCCGCCGTGTTCATCCCCTTCAATCTCCGAAGGAGGGTGAGCGTCCGGTCTTTCCTGTCCGAAAATGACTGGTTCTCCGCCGAAAGGCGCGCCCTTCCGATATTGCCCTGGGCGAACGCGGCGATCACCTTCGCCTCATAATCCGGCATCCGGAGTTCCTCCCGGACGTACTCCTCGACGATCCGGTCGGGAAGCGGCAGGAGTTTGATCTCCAGACATCTCGAGAGCACAGTCGGGAGCAGGGCCGCGGGATTCGCGGACAGGAGCAGGATCACCGCGTAGGAGGGCGGCTCCTCGATCGTCTTCAGCAGCGCGTTCTGCGCCTGGGCGTTCATCTTCTCCGCCTCGGGGACGATGAAGACCTTTCTCCCTCCCTCATAGGGAAGGATCCCCGCGGAGGCGATCAGCTGGGTGCGGATGTCGTCGACCGTGATCGACTGCTTCTCATGGGTCACATGGATCAGGTCCGGGTGGTTCCCGCCGGCGGCTTTCCTGCAGGAGGGGCATTTCATGCACGGACGGGACGCCGGGTCGGGATCTTCGCAGAGCAGCGCTGCCGCGAACAGATCCGCGAGAGTCCGCTTGCCGCAGCCCGGATCGCCGGTGAAGAGATACGCGTGACTCACGCGCCCGCTCTCCACGGCTTTCTTCAGCTGTCTCACAGCCCTCGTATGTCCTGCCACACGGTTCATACCGGTTTCCGCCATACTTCTCCTCCCGCCGCAGGTGTATCTAACGTATCATACCTCAAACTTCGCCCGATTGACAAGGGGTTCCGAAATGCAGCGGATCATGCCTCCTTCCGCGCCCGTCACCGCAAGTCCGCGGGACCGGAGGTCCCTGATACGGGCGGTCACCCGGGACGTGATCTCCTCCCCGGGCACGATAACCGGCGAGTCCGGCGGATACACGATACAGAACTCGGCGCAGATCCGGCCCCCCGCCTCGTCGAGGGGAACGGTCTCGAACGGGGCGTCCCATGCCTCCCGGATCCTCATCCGGGCCGGGGGAAGCGGCTCTCCGGAAACTCCCTCCGTCCCGTCCGGGAGATCCGGCAGCCGCTCCCCGCCGCTTCTCTCCGGCCGGCCCGTCTCCTCCTGTCCGCACTCCGGGAGCCGGTCCGTCTCAAGAAGGGCGCCCCGAAGCCTCTCAAACCCTTCCTCCGTGTCCATGACCGACGTCATGAGCAGCACATGGTCCGGCGTCTTCATCTCGGGCTGCAGGTGATAGTGAAGCCTCAGCCTGTCATAGAGCGCCGGCCCCGTCATGAGCCCCGCTCCCCTTATGAGCAGTTTTCCGGGATCCATACGCGTGCCCGTCCGGTAAGGCGGGAACTCCGTGTCCCGGGAGATCACCGCCTCCGCTCCCCCGATGAGGCGCAGGTTCCGAAGGCCCGAGAGCTCCTCTCTCAGCCTCCTGAGCCTCTCCGCGTACTCCCCGAAGTACCCCGGGCCGCCCTCCGCGCACGCGTGGATACAGGACGTGACGGACGCCATGAGGACATAGGACGGGCTCGAGGTCTCGTAGATCCTCAGGAACCGGTCGATCCGCTCCTTCGGAACCCGGCCGGTCACGTTGTGGAGGAGCGCGGTCTGCGTCAGCGCGGGCAGCGTCTTGTGGGTGCTCTGGACCACGAGGTCGGCGCCGAGACGGACGGCGGACACGGGGAAATACGGATGCATGGAAAAATGTGCCCCGTGAGCCTCGTCGACGATCAGCGGGATATCCGCCCTCCCCGCATATCCCGCCCATGCGGCGACGTCAGACACGCATCCCTCGTAGGAGGGAGACGTAATGAGCACCGCGTCCGGATATCCGCTTTCCTCCGGAATCCCGTTCTCCGCGTAGATGAGCTCCAGGTTCCGCAGATACGCGGCGTGGTACACCGAGATGTGCGCCCCGCGGGGAACCAGCAGCCTGCCGCCCTCCGGGACGGACGCCGAGATCGCCGCGAGAATGCCGCAGGTGCTCCCGTTCACGAGAAACGCCGTGTCCCGGGCCCCGTAGAAACCGGCCGCAAACCTCATCTCCTCCCGGAGCAGGCCTTCCGCCGCGTGCAGGTTGTCGAACCCGTCGATCTCCGTGATATCGGTGCCGCTGGCTCCCCCGCCCCGGCGCTTGTGCCCCGGCATGTGGAACGGGTAGTGATCGGAGAGGGCGTAGCCCCGGAGTTCCTCCTCAAGTTTCTTCATAGCCTGACCCCACGTGTTCTTTCCTTACCTCTCCCTCCGGCTCCCCGTACCGCGCGGCGAGGCCGAGGAGATAGTTCCGATAGGCGATCCGGGTCTTCTCCGGCGAGATGAGCTCCACGCTGTCGCCGAGGCCGGCGAGCCATCCGTAGAACTGCGGGCTCACCGAGACCTCGACCGTCACCCGGAAGAAGCCCTCCCCGGCGGGCATGAGCAGGACGTCCTGCCCGAAGCGCTCCGTGACCACGCCGGCCAGGTAGTCAGCGCAGCGCAGGGTCAGCTCCGTGTCCTCGCCGCTGAACATCCGGAACGTCTTCTTCAGGTACTCCTCGAGGCTGAACGCCCTGAAGAGGTCGCCCCCCGTCCGCTCTTCGCCCTCGAGGACCGTCATCTTCACGATCTTGTCGACCCGGAAGTGCTTGATCTTCCGGACGTCCGCGTCGTAGGCGATCAGGTAGTAATTCTCATCCTGCCAGACCAGCGCCCACGGACTCAGCTGGTAGCGGGCGCCTCCCTTCCTCGGGACAAGCTTCTTCCTCGTGTCTATGTATCCGTACTGAAAGACGATCTGGACATTTTTCCTCATCGCCTCGTGTATGCTGTCTATGATGTAAAAGATGTTCTCATTCCCGGACTTCGCCTTCGAGGCGATGTACACCTCGCGGTTCAGCTCCAGGGCGTGAAACACCGACGTCTCCGTCTCCAGCTTGCGGATCAGGTCCCTGGTCTTCTTCTCCGTGATGAACTTCGAAGCCTGCACGGCGTCGACCAGCAGCTTGAGCTCCGGCATCTCGAACTTGCGGGATCCGATGTACCAGCCCCCAGTCCTGCCCTCCGCCTTCAGGATGTCGAGGCCGTAGGAAGACAGAAGCGCGATATCCGTGTAGATCGTCCTGCGGTCCTCCATGAGGCCCCGCGAAGCCAGCATCGTCCTGAGGCCGGCGGCGTTGACGGGGTGCTCCTCGTCCGTCTCCCGGAGGAGATAGTCCATGACGGCGAGCAGGGCGAGTTTGTGCCCCGACGAGTGGGACCGCGCCTCCTTCCTCTCCGGCGTTCCGCCGGCGTCTTTCTCCGGCAGCCCGTTTCCCTTAACCTTGCTTTCTGGTGATGCCATACGCTCCCCCGACGCGGGCCTGATGCCGGTCCGCTTTCCGTCCCCTCCCCCGCCGGGGAGGGACATCCCGTTCCCACGTGAACCAGGGCTATTATATCACAGCGCACCCGGAACGGATACGGTTCGAGGCGGCAGCGCCGCACCGCGGCGGGTCTGATTGTCAGCCGGGCAGCCCGCGGATGCAGCGGCGAAGTCTCCCGAGCATCTCCTCCACTCTCGGTATGGCCTCCTCGATCTTTCTTCTGGACACACCGATCCGGCTCTGGACGAAGAGATCCGCGAGGAACCCGTCGAAGAAGAAGTCCGCGAACGTGAGGAAATCATCGACGCCCACATCGAGCCCCCTGATATCCTGCACGTCGGCAAGCTCCCTCTGGAAGAGCTCGAGGTCATATTTGGCCCGGTCGAGTATGCGCGACGCGTCGTTCACCCTCGAGTGCTTTATGAATCCCGAGATCATGCCGCCTCCAAAGAGGTCGACGACGCCCCAGCGCCTGGCGGAATCAAGCCTCTCCTTCGCATCCCTGAGGCTTACGAGGGCGCGCTCGCCGGCGGCGATGGCTTCCCTGATCTCCCGTTCCCTGTCAAATGCTGATTCATAGCGTGTTCTCATGGTATTCCTCCTTCCATACCAAAAAAATAAGACTTTTATCACAACACAGTTCCTCACGTGCCGTGATAAAAGTCTCGCAGTCTCACTTGTCCGGACAGAACCGCCGCTCCCCGGGTGATCACCGGATGCGGGCAGCCCCGTCGGCTGACGGTTTCAAGTCCCCCCTTGAAGACGGGGGTTCCGCTACTCCCTTTTATCTTCCTGTTTATCTTCAGCTGTCGTCTGCTGATTGATGCGAATTATAGCAGTCCCGGGAAGAAAGTCAAGAAAGTCCGGACATAATTAATTTACTTTTAATAATCAGGGCGTCAATTCGCGTCCGCCGGAAACACGATCCCGGCATCCCGCCTCGCCCTCTCGAGCACCTCCTCCGCGATCAGGCTCTGCTTCAGCATGCGCGCGCAGGCCTCCGAGTCATTTTCGTCGATCATGCGCCGGAGCGCCTCGAACTCCGGACGGAGGCGGTGTCCCGACTCCTCGTGGAAGTCCTCCGCGGAGCCGTCATTTCCCGAAAAATGAACCCCTTCGCACACATTCGACGGCGAATTCTGGACGATGAAGCCCTCCGTCCCCTCGATGAGGCAGAGCCCGGGCGCCGCGCAGTCCTTCGCCGCCACGGAGACGGCCTTGAAGTCCGGGTAGCCGAGCACGAGGACCCCGCCCGTGTCGACCCCCCGCTCGATGTTCGCCGTGTAGGAGACCGTCTCCGGGGCCCCGAACAGGCAGGTGATGTAGTGGATGTTGTAGATCCCGAGGTCCATGAGGGCCCCTCCGGATTTCAGCGGGTCAAAGACCGGCTTCACGTCGCCGGCCATGAAAGCGCCGTACCTGCTGGAGTACTGGCTGTAATTGCAGCTGACAAGGCGGACCCTGCCCGCCTTCGGGAGCAGCTCCCTGACCTTCAGGTAATCCGGTATGTAGAGGGTCGAGACCGCCTCGAAGAGCAGGCGGCCGGTCCGAAGGGAGATGTCCCTGAGTTCCTCCGCCTCCCTCAGCGTGCTTGTGAGCGGCTTTTCGACGATCACGTGTTTTCCGGCGAGGAGGGCTTTCTTCGCCATCTCATGGTGCAGGCTGTTCGGCGTCGCGATGTAGACCGTGTCCGCCTCCGGCGAGGCGATGAGCTCGTCGTAGGAGACCGTGCCCTCAGGGATGCCGAACTCGCCGCAGAGCGCGCTCACTTTCGCGGCGGAGCGCGGAGTCCCGCAGATCGCGGCGACCGGGATCTCAAGTTCCCGGAGAAGCGGCAGGACCACCGACACGATAAAACCGGTTCCGGCTATGGCAAGCTTCATCTCTCAGATCCTCCTGACAATGCCCTTCAGCAGCTTCCTGAAATCGGCGGCGACGCGGTTCGCCGTCTCCTGGACCTCTTCGTGGGTGAGCGGCCGGCTGTTCATGCCCGCCGCCAGGTTGGTGATGCAGGAGATGCCGCAGACCTCGATTCCCATGTGGTTCGCGGCGGTCGCCTCGCAGGCGGTGCTCATCCCGACCGCGTCGGCGCCGAGCGCCCTGCAGGCGCGGATCTCGGCGGGCGTCTCGAAGTTCGGCCCGCTGAGCTGCATATAGATTCCCTCCCTGATGGAGATGCCGAGCTCGTCCGCCGTACTCCTGATCTTCTCCTGAAGGTCCTCCCTGTACACCTCGCTCATGTCCGGGAATCTCGTCCCGAGCTCATCGGCGTTCGGGCCGCGGAGGGGACTCGGAACGAAGCAGGAGATGTGATCCGTGATCATCATGAGCGTTCCGGGGTCGAAGTCGGGGTTGATGCCGCCGGAGGCATTTGTCAGGATCAGCTTCTTTATCCCGAGCATGCCCATGAGGCGGGTCGGCAGGACGACGTCCTGCATGTCATACCCCTCGTAGTAGTGGACGCGGCCCTGCATCATGACGACTTCCCTGCCCTCGAGCGTTCCGAAGAGATAGCGGCCGCTGTGGCCCTTCACGGTCGATACCGGGAAGCCCTCGATTTCGGAGTAACTGACGGTCTCGCGGATCTCCATCTCCTCGCCGAAGCCGCCGAGGCCGGATCCCAGGATAATGCCGATCTCGGGGCGCGAGGTGACGCGCGCCGAGACGGATGCGGTGCATTTGCGCAGCTTCTCGTATGCTTCAGTGCTCATATCGAATCTCTCCTCCTTCAGCATCCGACATTCTTCTGTTCCGAGGCAGCCTCCGCTGCCCTGACCACGTGTTCCATGAGGATTGACGTCGTCACCGAGCCGACTCCGCCCGGCACCGGCGTGACCGCCTCCACAACCGGCTCGATCTCATCCATGACCGCGTCGCCGGAGATCCCGCCGCGGCCGTCATTTTTCGCGGGGTCCCAGCAGATCGAGACGTCGATGACGACCTGTCCCGGCCTCACGTGCCTGCCCGTAAGAGTGCCGAGGTCATTCGCGGCCGTGATGATGATGTCGGCTCTCTTCGTGATCTCCTCGATCTCCCTTGTCCGGGTGTGGCAGATCGTCACGGTCGCGTGCTTCGCGAGGAGCATCATGGCCACCGGTTTCCCCACGACGAGGGAGCGGCCGATCACCGTGACGTTCTTCCCGGTCAGGTCGACACCGTAATGTTCGAGAATCTTCATGCAGGCATCCGGCGTGCACGGCGGAAATCCGATCTCCCTCCCCATGTAGACGCCGGCGCTGCTGAGGTCCGTCATGCAGTCGACGTCCTTGGACGGGTCGATGCTGTTGAAGATCTCCTTGTCGTATATCCTCAGGTGCTTCGGGATCGGCCGGAAGAGGAGCACCCCGTGGACACCCGGGTCCCCGTTCAGCCTCCTGAGCTCCCCGACCAGGGTCTCCCTGTCCACGTCCGCGGGCAGGACGACGATCTCGGTCTCAACCCCCGTGTCGGCGGCCCGCTTGACCGCTCCTCTCTCGTAAGCGAGGTCGGACGTCTTCTCCCCGCACCGGACGATCGCGAGCTTCGGGACGACTCCCTTCGCCCTCAGCGCCTCCGTCCTTATTAGAAGCCTCCCGCAGACCGCGTCCGCCACTTCTTTTCCCCGCAGCAGTCTTGCCATGCTGTCCCCCTCCTTCTGTCCTTCTTCTGTCCTCTTTCACTTCATGCGCCCGTCTTCGGGCGGGCGGAGGCCGCACGGGTCCCCGCGGTCCTCCGTGTCACCCGACAAACCGGCCCCTGACCTCCTCATAGATCCGGTCAGCGAGGCTCGTGTACGCGCTCAGCATCACCTCGCACCTCTCGTTGATGCGCTCCGCCTCGCCGCGGTCCCTAAGGGCCTTCGTGTTGATGTAGACGTTGAGCGAGGCGGCCTCGAGCGCCGCCTTCAGCATGACGGCCGCGCAGCCGGCGTCCGACAGGGCGAGACGGGATCCCTTCTCAGCGAAGACCTTCACCGCGTCGAGCGCCTCGCAGCAGAGTTCCATGATCCGGACGGGGACTTCGCAGGCCGTGAGGGTTGCCTCCTCGAGGATACTCCCGCGGTCGGGGTCGTCCTTCGGGATGCCGTACGCCTTCGCGAGCGGCGCGAATCCCTCCGCGTCCGCGGGAACCTGGTCGAGAAGCTTCTCCTCAAGCAGGCGGCAGGTCTCCTTCAGCGCGAGGATCTCCTGCTCCACGTCCGCGTATTTTTTCTTTCCGGCCGTCAGGCTCCCGACCATCTCGCCGAGAGCGGTGCCGACTGCCCCGACGAGGGCAGCCGCCCCGCCGCCGCCCGGGACGGGCTCGGAGGAAGCCAGCACCGACACAAAGTCACGGCACGATCTGAGAGTAAAATCTTCCATGGTCCACCCCTTCAGAAAAGCCCGGTGATCCGGCCGTCCTCGTCGACATCGATCCGCTCCGCGGCAGGCGACTTCGGGAGGCCGGGCATCGTCATGATATCGCCGGTCAGAGCGACAAGGAATCCCGCACCGGCTGAGACCCTGACGGATCTCACGGTGACCGTGAAGTCCGTCGGGGCGCCGAGCACCTTCGGATCGTCGGTCAGCGAGTACTGCGTCTTCGCCATGCAGACCGGAAGGCCTCCGTATCCGAGGTCGGTGAGCTGCGCGATCTGCTTCTCCGCCTCCGCCGTGAAGGCCGTGCCGCTCCCGCCGTACACCCTCGTCACAATGTCGTTGATCTTCTCCTTAATCGGCCTGTCGAGCTCGTAGGCGAACTTCAGGCCGCCCTCCTCCCCGCCGCACAGGCGGACAACTTCCCGGGCGAGCTCTTCTCCGCCCTCGCTGCCTTTCGCCCAGACTTCGGAGAGGGCGACGGAGACGCCGAGTCTCCTGCACTCCTCGCGGATCAGCGAAAGCTCCGCCTCCGTGTCCTGCGGGAAGCGGTTGATCGCGACGACGCAGGGGAGGCCGAAGACATTTTTAATATTGGAGATGTGCCTCAGCAGGTTCGGGATCCCCTCCTTAAGCGCCTCAAGGTTTTCCGCCCCGGTCTCGGCCTTCGGCACCCCTCCGTTGTACTTGAGGGCGCGGGCCGTCGCGACGATGACGACGCAGGACGGCTTAAGGCCCGCCATGCGGCACTTGATGTCGATGAACTTCTCCGCCCCGAGGTCGGCGCCGAAGCCGGCCTCCGTGATCGTGTAGTCGGAGAGTCTGAGGGCAATCCTCGTCGCGGTGACGGAATTGCAGCCGTGCGCGATATTGGCGAACGGGCCGCCGTGCACGAAGGCCGGCGTGTGCTCGAGCGTCTGCACGAGGTTGGGTTTGAGGGCGTCCCTGAGAAGGGCCGCCATCGCGCCCTCCGCGTGGAGGTCGCCGGCCGTCACGGGCTTCTGCTCGGATGGCTTCCCATAGGTGTAGCCGATCACGATCTTCGCAAGTCTCCTCTTCAGGTCAGCGATATCGCCCGAGAGGCAAAGGACCGCCATAATCTCGGACGCGACGGTGATGTCATATCCGTCCTCCCTGGGCACGCCGTTCGTCCTGCCGCCGAGGCCGTCGATCACGCTGCGCAGCTGGCGGTCGTTCATGTCGACGCAGCGCTTCCAGGTGATCTTCCTCGGGTCGATGCCGAGGGCGTTCCCCTGATAGATGTGGTTGTCGATCATCGCGGCGAGCAGGTTGTTCGCGGCCCCGACCGCGTGAAAATCGCCCGTGAAATGGAGGTTGATATCCTCCATGGGAACGACCTGGGCGTACCCGCCGCCCGCGGCCCCGCCCTTAATGCCGAACACCGGGCCGAGAGAGGGCTCGCGGAGGGCGACCATGACATTCTTCCCGATTCTCCTGAGGCTGTCGGCCAGCCCCACGGTCGTCGTCGTCTTGCCCTCCCCCGCGGGGGTCGGATTAATCGCCGTGACGAGGACGAGCTTCCCGTCCTCCCGGCCTGTCTCTCTCAGAATCCTGTAGTCCACCTTGGCCTTGTACTTTCCGTACTGCTCAAGGTATTGTTCGCCGATCCCCGCCGCTTCCGCGATCTCCGTGACCGGAAGCATCCCGCAAGACTGCGCGATCTCGATATCCGTCCTCATCTCCGCCATGGCGCTCTCCTCCTGCCTTTATTTCATATCTTCTCCGCCGGTTTTTCCCTCCCGCAGCCTCTTCGCGCGGTTCCCGTCACCCGGCGGATTCGTGCCGCCTGCTTACATTCTACCATGTTTTGCCCCGGACATCAGGGGCGGCAGAACACGCTGTCCGCGTATCTCACCGTCTCCATCGCGTCCCTCGCGTAGGCGTCCGCGCCGATCGCGTCCGCGTACTCCTGCGTCATCACGGCTCCCCCGACGACGACCTTCACGTCCGGCTTCGCCGCCCTGAGCTGCCGGATCGTCTCCTCCATGCTCGGCACCGTCGTCGTCATGAGCGCGGAGAGCCCGACTAGCCGGAGGCCGCGGCTGACCGCCGTCTCCACGATGCGCTCGGGCGGCACGTCCTTCCCGAGGTCCACGACCCGGTACCCGTAATTCTCGAGCATGACTTTGACGATATTCTTCCCTATGTCGTGGATGTCGTTCTTCACCGTCGCGAGGAGCACGGTCCCCTTCACCTCAGTTATCTTCCCGCTCATGCTCTCCTTGATGACCTGGAACGCCGCCTGGGCGGCCTCCGCGCTCATCAGGAGCTGGGGAAGGAAGACCGTTCCCTTCTCGAACCCCCTGCCGACCACGTCGAGCGCGGGGATCAGGTCGTCGTTTATGATGAGCTCCGCCGGCCTCGTCCGGAGCGCCCCGGCCGCCGCCGCCTTCGCCCGCTCCGGCATGCCCCTGACCACGCTGTCGGAGAGAGTCATCCCGCCGGCGCCTCCCTCCGGTCCCGGGGCGCTTCCACCTTTCCCGGCCTGTCCCGGGGCCAGGGGACCGCGGTCCGTTCCGCCCCCCGCGGGAGCGCTCCCCGCCGGTCCGGACTTCTTCTCATCCGACCAGCCCGCGCTCGCGTCAATATAGCCCATGCAGTTCCCGTCGAGGCCCGCGAGGGCGAGATAGGCCCGGTAAGCCCGCATCATCGCCTCGTTGTTCGGGTTGATGATCGCGCAGGACAGGCCGGAGTGCATCGCCATCGCGAGGAATGTGCTGTTGATCACTTCCCTTCTCGGAAGCCCGAACGAGATGTTGGAGACGCCGAGAATCGAATGGCCTCCCCTCTCGTCCCGGATCCTCCGGAGCGTCTCCAGCGTGACGTTCGCCGACCCGCTGTCGGAGGAGATCGTGAGCGCGAGCCCGTCGATGACGATATCCTTCCTCGGAATCCCGTACCGGTCCGCCGCCTCGTAGATCCGGTCCGCGACGGCCATTCTCCCGTCCGCGTCCCCCGGTATTCCCTCCTCATCGAGCGGGAGGCCGACCAGCACGCCGCCATACTTCTTCACGACCGGCATCACCGCCTCTATGCTCTCCGCCTTGCCGTTCACGGAATTCACCATCGGCTTGCCGTTATAATACCTAAGGCCGGCCTCGAGGGCCGCCGGATCCGAGGTGTCAATCTCAAGCGGCAGCGCCGTGACCGCCTGCAGGCGCGTCACGACTTCCCTCATCATCTCCGCCTCGTCGATGCCGGGCAGCCCGACGTTGACGTCGAGGATGTCGGCCCCGCTGTCCTCCTGCTCGAGCCCCTGCCCGAGGATGTAGTCGATATTTCCCTCCCGGAGCGCGGCCTGGAACCGCTTCTTCCCGGTCGGGTTGATGCGCTCCCCGATGATGACTGGGCGCTTCCCGATCTCGACGCACCCTGAAAATGACGTCACAAACGTCCGCCCCTTCTCAGTGACCTCCGCGGCCGGTATGTCCCGCGTCGCCGCGATCAGCTTCTCTATGTGCTCCGGCGTCGTCCCGCAGCAGCCGCCGAGGATCTGGACGCCCGTCGCCGCGATCTTCTTCATCTCGAGCGCGAACTCGTCCGGCCCGACGTCGTAGACGGTGCGGCCGTTCTCGACGCGGGGAAGCCCCGCGTTCGGGTTCACGATCACCGGGAGCGACGAAACCTCCATCAGCTGTTCCGCGAGATCCGCCATCTGCTCCGGGCCGAGCCCGCAGTTGACGCCGAGCGCGCTCACCCCGAGGCCCTCGAGCATCGCCGTCGTCGATCCGACCGTCCCTCCCGTGAGCAGCCTCCCGGAGGCGTCGTAGGTCATCGTCACGAGGACCGGCAGGTCACAGGCTTCCTTCGCGCCGAGGACCGCGGCCTTCGCCTCGTAGCTGTCGCTCATCGTCTCGATCAGGACGAGGTCCGCCCCGGCCTCGGCGCCCGCGCGGGCGGTCTCCTTAAACAGGGAGACGGCATCCTCGAACATGAGGTCCCCCATCGGGGCGAGCAGTTTTCCGGTCGGCCCGATGTCGACGGCGATCCAGCTGTCCTCCTCCCTGCCGCACCGCCGCTGTGCCTCCTTCGCGCAGGAGACGGCGGCGCGGACGATCTCACCGACCCTGCCCGGGTACTTGAGGGCGTTCGCGCCGAACGTGTTCGCGTTGACGATGTCGCTCCCGGCTCGCAGGTATCCCTCCGCGAGAGCGACGATATCCTCCGGGCGCGTCAGGTTCCAGAGCTCGGGCAGCTCGCCCGGCGCAAGTCCCCTCGCCTGGAGCAGGGAGCCGGAGCCTCCGTCGCAGTAGAGGCGCCGTCTTCCCAGAATGTCTGTAAGGCGTTCTTTCATCGCAGGTTCCTCCGGGTTTTTACACCAGTCGTTCCTTCGGGGCGGCAGCCGCGCGGTAAGAGCAGTTCCTCATTCCGCACCCGCCGCAGCCGGTTTTCGGGGCCGCTCCCCCGTCCCTCCCGGGCTCCGTGGCCGCCGTCCCCGCCGCCGGTTCCTCCGGGGTCCCCATCCCCTCCCCGCGGCGCTCCGCCCGCCCGATGAGGGCGGTCACGGACTTCGACGGGACCATGAGAAATGACTCCGTCAGCGTCACGCCGATCCTCTTCGGTATGTCGAGCGCCCTGAAGAGATCCGCCTGGAACTCCAGCGGAAAATCCCCGTATCCCGGCGAAAAGCGGGGCCTTAGCACCGACCCGGCCGCTTCCGCCTCCCTTCGGAGGCCGCCGCAGATCATGTCGCAGAAGGCCTCGATCATCGCGGCCGCGGCCGCCTGGAAGATCACCATGTCGCTCACGCGGCCGACGGAGGCGCGGGCGATGAGCCGGTCGGGTCCGACCCCGAGCGTCGCGGCCATGACCGTGACGTGCCCGCACCCCGCCAGATTCTTCTCAAGGCTCCTGCTTCGGACCAGGAGCCCGCCGAAACAGATCCTCCCGTCCCCGGGGAGCCGGAGCTCATAGTCCTCGAGCAGGGCGCAGGGTTTCGAAACCGCCCTGAGTTCCCCTACACAGCGCTCCACGGCGGCGCGGACCTGTCCGCCGGGCAGTTCCCTCCCGCAGCCGAGATAGCGGTAGATCTCCGAGCGGTCCGGGTCGGGCATCCCGTACCCGCCCTCCCCGCAGCGCTCAATCCTCATCGCTTCCCCGGCCTTTGAGGGCGCGGCCGTTCACGCCGCCCTCCGGGGTCCACCCGATCACGTCCCTGAGGTTCCTCAGGATCCCCTCGGCGACCTCGGGCTTGTTCATCGAGTAGACATGGATGTGGTACACGCCGTTGGCGATGAGGTCGATGATCTGGTCCGTGGCGTAGATGATCCCCGCCTGCCGCATCGCTGCCGGGTCGTCGCCGAAGCGGTCGACGATCGCCCTGAAGCGGGCCGGAACCGCGGTCCCCGACATCGACACGGACCTCGCGAGCTGCTTCTTGCTCGTGACCGGCATGATCCCGGGCAGGATCGGCACAAGGATTCCCGCCTCCCTGGCCCTGTAGAGGAAATTGTAGAAGATGTTGTTGTCGAAAAACATCTGCGAGGTCAGGAAATCGCAGCCGGCGTCCACCTTCTGCTTCAGGAAGCCGATGTCGTCGGCCTTGTGCTCGCACTCCACGTGTCCCTCCGGGTAGCAGGCTCCCCCGATGAAGAAGTCCCCCCTCTCCCGGAGCTCCCTGACCAGCTCGCTCGCGTGGCGGTAGTCCGTGCAGACGGCTCCGTCGGAAGGAATGTCCCCGCGGAGCGCCATGATGTTCTTTATTCCGTGTCTCCGGTACTCCTCCACCGTCTTCGCGACGTACTCCTTCGTAGAGGAGACGCAGGTCAGGTGCGCGAGCATCGGCACGCCGTAGGTCTTCTCGAGATCGGCCGCGATGTCCGCCGTGAAGGCGCTCGTTCCCCCTCCGGCCCCGTAGGTGACGCTCATAAAATCGGGCTTAAGCGCCGCGATCTTCCTCGCGGTCGCGAGCACCGTGTCGAAGCGGTCGCTCGTCTTCGGGGGGAAGACTTCAAAAGAGAGGGTGACTTCATTTTTCCTGAGGAGTTCCCGCAGGCTCATAGCACATTTCCTTTCCGGGCACGGTGTGCCCTTTGCTGTCTCACGCCATTCCTTCCGTCCGCGCCTCCAGAACCTTCGCGAACGCGGCGAGGCCCCGCTCGTCCCGCTCGTCAAACCGCCCGGTCTCCGGGCTGTCGATGTCGAGCACACCGGTCACCTCGCCCGTGATCCCAAAGTGGAGGGGAATGACGATCTCGGAATTCGAGGCGGCGTCACAGGCGATGTGGCCCGGAAAGGCGTGCACGTCTTCGACGCGCACGATCCGGTCCTCCGCCGCCGCCGTCCCGCAGACGCCCCGCCCCGGGCCTATGTGGATACAGGCGGGCTTTCCCTGAAACGGACCGAGGACAAGCCGGCCCCCTCGCATGAGATAGAAGCCGGCCCAGTTGATCCGGTCCATGGATTCCATGAGAAGGGCGGACGCGTTCGCGAGGACCGGAAGGTAATCCGGGTCCTCGTCTATAAAGGCTTCCAGCTGTCTTGCCATAAGGTCATAATCCGGTTTCATCGGTCATTCCACCTTCCCCGGAAACGCGGGTTTCCGGCTTCTTACATGAATCGTTCACTTTCATTTTACATATTTCGAACGGGGATGCAATCCAAAAGATTACGGGGGATGCCCGCCTTCCGGCACATGTCTTGACTTCACACGCGCATCGTTGCTAAGATATGAGATAACTGTTTGGCGTCTGCTGTCTTAAAGGGGGACAGTTCCATGAAGCTGGTCACACTCTCATGCCCGAAGTGCGGGGCATCGCTTGAGATAAAGGATGACAGGAAGCAGGTCTTCTGCGAATACTGCGGGGCAAAGATTGTCCTCGACGACGATTCCGTGAACATCACGCACCGCTACGTCGACGAAGCCCGTCTCAAGGAGGCGGAGGTCCGCCTGCGCGAGCTGGACCTGGAGAGAGAGAAGGAGAAGCACGCGTACGAGCGCGAGCAGCGGGAGCTCGAGATCGTGAATCGTCAGAAGCGCGCCGAACGGATCTCGATCATCGTGTCCCTCACGGCGCTGGCGCTGATCCTCTTCTTCAGCTCCGCGGAAATCACCATTCCGCTCCTCATCGTCGGGATCATCGTTCTCTCCGCCTGGAGAAGCGGGGACCGGAAGGCGCTGGCGTCCTACCGCACCACGGACCTCCACGTCTCCGACAAGAGCAATACCGTCGCCCTGTGCCTGTGCATCTTCCTCGGCATCTTCGGCATCCACCACTTCTACGTCGGGAAAGTCGGAATGGGTATCCTCTACTTCTTCACGTTCGGCCTGTTCGGGTTCGGGTGGATCGTCGACATCATCCGGATCGTCTGCGGGGTCTTCCGCGACAGGGACGGACTGCCGCTTCGGTGACGGCAGACCCGGCTAAGAATCTAAGAATGGATCAGTTCAGAACGGATCAGTTCAGAAAGGATATAATTGAAAGATATGCTCTCACTTGCCTCAGATTATCAGGAAGGCGCCCATCCGGCGATCATGGAGCGCCTTGTCTCCACGAATCTCCTTCGGACGCCCGGGTACGGAACCGATGAATTCTGCGAATCCGCGCGCGAAAAGATCCGTGCCGCCTGCGGCTGCCCCGGCGCCGCCGTGTGGTTTCTCTCCGGCGGCACCCAGACCAACGCCGTCGTGACCGGGGCTCTTCTTCAGCCCTGGCAGGGGGTCATCGCGGCCGACACGGGCCACATAAGCGCCCACGAGGCCGGGGCAATCGAGTTCACCGGGCACAAGGTGCTCGCGATCCCCCACTACGCCGGGAAGCTCCGGGCGGAGGATGTGCGGAGGTTCTGTGAGACATTTTTCGCGGATGAGAACTGGGATCACATGGTCGCCCCCGGTATGGTCTACATCTCGCAGCCGACCGAGTACGGGACGCTCTACAGTCTCTCGGAGCTGACCGAACTCAGCCGGGTATGCCGCGACTTCGGCCTGCTGCTCTACGCCGACGGGGCCCGTCTCGCCTACGCGCTCGCCTGTCCCGAAAATGACGTCTCTCTCCCCGACCTCGCCCGCCTGTGCGACGCCTTCTACATCGGCGGCACGAAGTGCGGCGCGCTCTTCGGGGAAGCCGTCGTCATGCGGGACCCGAAGCTTATGCCCCGCTTCTTCACGATCATGAAGCAGCGCGGCGCGCTGCTCGCGAAGGGCCGGATTCCCGGCCTCATGTTCGACACGCTGTTCACGGACGGGCTGTATCTCAGCCTCGGCAGGTCCGCCGTCGACATCGCGGACAGGATGCGGGCCGTCCTTGAGGACGCGGGCTGCGCCCCGGCTCTCGATGGATTCGATTCGCCGACGAACCAGGTCTTCGCGATCTTCAGCGATGGCCAGCTTGAGTACCTGAAGAACCGCGTCGGGTACAGCTTCTGGGAGAGGCGCGGGAACCGCACGGTCGTGCGCTTTGCCGCGAGCTGGGCGACGACTGAGGATAATCTCAGGGAATTCACGGAGATCATCGGGGGGATGCCGCGTTAGGTCCGCCGTCCGGCATTCCCGGACGCGGCCGCGGCATCATGCCTCCGCGTAGAATATATAGCTCCCCGCTCCGACCTCCCTTTTTACTCCGCCGAGCACAACCTCTGCCTCAACGGGCGTGGTGATCTCGTACCTGACGGTATCTCCCACGTACTCCCACCCGGATGTGATGAGCCCGTGCCTGCTCTCAAACCGGGCTTCCAGCCACCCGAGCCTCCGGTCCGGGTTCGGGGCGATCCGGACCTTTCGGAAACCGGGGGCCTCCTCCAGCGGGCATATGCCGGCGGCCACGCCGTAGATCCAGTCGAGGACGGCTCCGTAGGCGTAGTGGTTGAACGAATTCATGTCTTTGCTCCAGAACGACCCGTCCTCCGTGATCCCGTCCCAGTGCTCCCAGATCGTCGTGGCCCCCTTCGTCACCGAATACAGCCACGACGGGTATTCCCTCCGGAGAAGAAGCGTGTAGGCGAGTTCCGTATAGCCGTACTCGCTGAGCACGTGGAGAACGCAAGGCGTTCCGACGAACCCGGTCTTCAGTATCCCCCCTGCCTCCTCAATCATCCTGGCGAGCCGGTCCGCGGCTGCCCGCGGATCCTCCGCGAGACCGAAGTACGCGGCGAGGGCACACTCCGTCTGTGTCAGGTACTCCGGATATTCCCTCCGGAACGCGGCCCTGATCTTCTCATACAGTTCTTTATAGGCAGAGACGTCCTCGCCGAGGACCTTTCCGGCCCTGACGACCAGTTCGGCCGAATGCGCGTAATACGCCGTCGCGATCAGTTCCTCGCGGGACGATCCCTTGCAGCTTCCCGACGGCGCGTCCAGTCCGAGCCAGTCCCCGAGGTGCTCCTTTCCGGCCCACAGGCCGTCCTTCGCCGTCGATCCGGTGACGTAGTCCACCCATCTCTTCATACTCTCAAAATGGGCCGAAAGAACGCCCGCGTCCCCGTAAAAGAGATAGAGCATCCACGGGCCGATCGAGGCGACGTCGCTCCAGGCCGCGCTCGGCGGCTCCTGCAGGACGTCGGGAATGACGAGGCCTACCGCCCCGTCCTCCTTCTGGTCCGCCTTCAGGTCGCGGAGCCATTTCCGGAAGAAGCGCTCCGTGTCAAAGTTGTAGCAGCCGGCCCGCATGAACACCTGCGCGTCCCCGGTCCAGCCGAGGCGCTCGTCGCGCTGCGGGCAGTCGGTCGGGATATCCAGGTAATTTCCCTTCTGCGACCAGATTCCGTTGCTGACGAGCCGGTTCAGCAGGGGATCCCCGCCGGTCAGGTACCCGGTCCTCTTCATGTCGGAGTAAACCGCGATCCCCGTAAAGTTCTCCTTCGCGGCCGCCTGCGGCCCGCCGGGGAACTCGTTGACGCGGACATAGCGGAACCCGTAGAAGGTCAGCAGCGGCTTATAGGTCTGGCGGCCGTCCCTGCAGGTATAACGGTAGAGGGCTTTCGCCGTCCGATAGTTCTCATTGTAGAAATTGCCGTCCGCGTCGGGCACCTCCCCGAAGGAGAGGTCGACGACGTCGCCGGCTGAAGCCGTCACTTCGATTTCGACGTATCCCGTGATCTCCTGCCCGAAATCCAGCACGGTCTCGCCCCGGGGCGTCGTGATGATCTCGCGGACGCTGAGCCGCTCCTTCTCGAGGACCTCCTCCCCCTCCTGCCCGATCAGCGTGTGGTCCGGCCCGCTGAAGGGGACCGCGTGATCGGCTGTCCCCGGCTCAAACGACGCGTCGTAGATCTCCCCGTCGTAGATCTCGGAAAACCGCACCCGGCTCTCCCTCACCAGCCAGCTCTCATCCGTCGGGATCCGGGAGACGCTTCCGTTCTCGTAACGGATCTCGAGATCCGCCAGAAGTCCCGCCGGGTTCTTCCGGCGCTCCTCCTGGTCATCGCAGTACCTCCAGCCGACGAGCCGGCTGCGGTACCAGCCCTTGCCGAGGAGGACGGTAACCGTGTTCTCCTCCCCGGCCCTGACAAGGTCCGTGACGTCGTAGGTCTGCACCTGCAGCCGGTGGTCATAGGAGGTCCAGCCCGGCGCCATGATGAAGTTCCCGGCGCGTCCGCCGTTGACCTCCGCCACATAGACCCCGAGCCCGGTAATCCGAAGGACCGCGCGCTCTATACCGCTCCCCGCGCGGAACTTCCTCGAGAACTCGGGCACGACGTCGCCCATATCCCGGGCCGGCCTGATCCATACGGCTTTCCTCTCAATCATTCCTTACCCCTTCCCGAAGAGGCTCATGATCGCGTCGACGATCCCGTCCTCCTTCTTCGACGAGGTGCTTCCCGAACCTCCGAGCAGCGAGTTCAGGAGCCCCGCCGCGTCGGACTCCTTCTTCTGGCTCTCCTCCTTCGACTTCGCGGCCATGTACGCCGCCAGAAGCTCCACCGCGCTGCTCTCCCCGGCGAGCAGGTTGAGCGCCGCCTTTTTCGTGTCGGAATCCGCCTTCCGGTAAGCTCTCACGAGCTTCTTCTCGGTTGCGGTGAGCGTCAGGTCTTCGTCGCCGGTTTTGGCGGAGGCCGTCTTCTTCGACGCGGACGGTTTCCTGGCAGTCGATGTCTTTGCCGCGGTCGAAGAGGTCTTCTTCGACGCGGTCTTCGAAGCCGTCTTCGAGGCAGTTTTTGATCCGGCCTTCGCCGCCGTCGTCTGCGCCGGCTTCCTGGCCGCGGTCTTTATGCCTGCCGCCTCCAGCATCGCCGTCTGCGTGACGCCGAGGGCCTTCGCCATCTGCTTCAGCACCGCCTGTTCCGGCACTTTCTCACCGCTCTCGATCCTGCTGACATCCGAGGGAGTAAGTCCCTCCACCATGTCCGCCAGGAGCGCCTGGGTGAGTCCACTGTCATTTCTTGCGTCTTTTACGAATTTACCGAGCTTCTTTGACATCGCAGCAGCCTCCTTTTTTTATTCTTTCCGCGCGGGCGCAAGATGAGCCGTCCCGCCGTCCGCATTCAGGATTATTATAATATATTCCCGCATTTTCAGCACCCTCTATTCCCGGGAGTTTCCCGTGTTTTGCAGCCATCCGGCACCCCGCGCCGGGGAAGCCGTAAAAATCCCGGACCGCTGCTTTTTTCCTCTGTATCTGCAGGCTTCGGAACAGTATAATGGACTGCAGAAGACACGGGGCTAATATCTCCCCGGACAGGAGGAACCTCACATGACCGTCAGAAGAATCCTTCGCGTGATCGCCGTCATCGCGGCCGCCGCGGCCGCCGCGGCCGTCATCTATGTGCTCTACGTCGTCCTCACCTACAGCCGGATCGGGGACCACCTGGCCCTTCAGCCCGCCGGAACGTCCCGGACCGCGGAGCTTCCGGCGGACGGCGAGTTCACCGCGGTCACCCAGAACTGCGGGTTTGGGGCCTATTCGCCCGACTTCACCTTCTTCATGGACGGCGGCAAAGAGTCCTGGGGAAAGGACAGGGAGACCGTCACGGGCAACATCGACCGGGCGGTCGACACCGTGCTCTCCTTCGATCCGGATTTCGTCCTCTTCCAGGAGGTCGACTTCGACTCGACGCGCAGCTATCACATCGACCAGCACGCGCAGATATCCGCCCGGTTCGAGGGTTACAGCGAGGCCTTCGCGGTCAACTATCACTCCGCGTTCCTCCTCTACCCTTTCAACCGGCCCCACGGGGCTTCGAATTCCGGCATCCTGACGCTCAGCCGCGGGGCGATCGGTTCGGCGGAGCGGAGGAGCCTTGAGATCTCCACGGGTTTCTCCAAATTTCTCGATCTGGACCGCTGCTACAGCGTCTCCAGGATTCCCGTCGACAACGGAAAAGAACTGGTTCTCTACAACGTCCACATGTCCGCCTACGGGGGCAGCGACAAGATCAGGACGTCCCAGATGACCCAGCTCTTTAATGACATGAAGTCCGAATATGAAAATGGCAGCTACTGCGTCTGCGGCGGCGACTTCAACCACGACTTCACCGGCGACTCCACGATCCTGCTCGGAGGAGAGGATGTCGGCGGCTACGGATGGGCGCAGCCCTTCCCTGCGGACCTTCTCCCCGAGGGGATCTCCCGCTGCGTCGACTATGACGACGGGGAACTGACCGCCACCTGCCGGAACTGCGACGTCCCCTACGGGCCGGACTGCCAGACGTTCATCCTCGACGGATTCCTGGTCTCGGACAACGTGAAGGTCAGAGAACTGCACAACGTCGATACGGAATTCGCGTACTCGGACCACAATCCGGTGGTCCTGACGTTTACCCTCGCCTGAAGCCGGGACCGGTACGGCATGAACGCCGGACGCCTCGCCGGGCTCTTTTCAGCGCTTCACCACAACGATCCGGGCCGGTTCAGAACAGAAGTGTGTCCACCCGCGGGAGCAGTTCCGCGAGGATTCCGCGGCAGGCTTCGATCATGGCTCTTCCGTCCTCCCGTGTGAGTCCGCCGTGGCGGATCTCGCGGCTCATCAGGTGCGCGATGCCGATGATTGCCGCTTTTTCCTCGACGGCATTGACCAGCCCGGCGTCACCTGTATCCAGATACAGCTCCAGGCTCCGGCGCCAGAAGGAGAGACAGTCGGTGCGGGAAATCCCGAAGAAGGACATCTGCTTCCCGGAATCCACCAGCCCGAAGCCCACATAGGCATTGTACATGGCGCCCAGCTCGAAAACCGGGTGGCCGTGGCAGAGCGTATCCATGTCTATGAGAAGACTTTCGCCGTTCTGCAGCATGATATTGTTCAGATGGTAATCCCCGTGCACCAGGTGGGCGTCCTCCGGCACCGCGCTTATGAGCCCGGTCAGCTTTCCGGACAGATCCGACGGGAGATAGTCTTTCAGAAAGTTCACCCACTTCAGCGCGACCGCTCTCATATCCGGCAGAATCTTCGAATGCGGTTCCCTGGAGTGGATGAGCTTCAGCAGGCGGATGCTGATTTCAGCCGCCTCGTCCACTGTTTTTTCCCCATGGGCGAGGACCTCGGCAAGGCTGACGGCGTTCAGCATTTCAAAGACGGAACCGTAACCTCCGCCTTCGATGCGCACCACGTCATAAGGGATGGCCGTCGGCACGCCGGCAACGAAGGCGAGCCGGGCCAGTTCCCGCTCGCGGTGGATTTCCGGGAGCGCATTGGGTTTCAGATAAACTTTCACGATGGTGTCCGAGGCAACGCGGTAAACTTTCCCGTTGGCTCCCTCGCCGATGACCTCGCAGCCCTCCACCGAGAAGACCCGGTATGCCTTCCGGACCTCCATCATCTCAGTGAAGCCCGTCATATCAAGGATATCATACAGCTCCGGATGGACATTCACAAGCACGGTCTGGTTCACTTTCTGCTTCATCCTGAGAATGATCCGAAGGCCCGCGCTCGTGCAGTAAGCCAGTTTGTCGCAGTCCAGCTCGACGGACTCGCAGGGATGCTCCCGATACAATGCCATCAGCTTTCTCTCAACCTCAGGCGCGTTGAATGAATCGATCTTCCCCGTCAGGGTGACCAGCAGCCTTCCGTCTTCCTCTCTGCCCCCGATCATGCCGGAATTCCTCCTTTTCTCAGGTGCCGCAAAACTCTGTACAATTCACGGTGATGCCGTCATACTGCTCCGCGTTACATGTTCTTTCGAATCGTCAGGATGTTCTGTCCATCCTGATAACGGTAGGAAACATCGTCCATGGAATTCCTGACTATATAGATACCCAGCCCGCCGATGGGCCGCAGCCGCGCGGAGAGTGAGATTGAATCCGGCTTCTTCCTGGACAGGGGATTAAACGGCACGCCGTGATCGATGAAAGTGATGATGACACTCCGGGGGTCCTTGGCTGTCTCAAGGCGCACTGTCACAGACCCGGTTTTAGAGCGGTAGGCATAGCGGGCAATATTCCCGAAAAGCTCATCCACGGCCACGTCGATCTGGATCCGGATCCGGATCGGACACCCGATGTCGGTCAAATACCTGTTGACGAAATCCGTCACGGGCCAGATCTGCTGCACAGAAGCCTCTACTGTCATTTCACGCATCTACTTCCACCTCTGAAGTCACAGTGATTGATTATGTTTTATCAGATTGAGCCGTAAAAAATACAAGAAAGACCCTGTCCGGGCTGTTCTTCCCGCTCTCTGTCCGCGGTTCACACCCCGAAGAGGCCAAGCAGTTCCTCGGCGCTGAACGCCGCGAGCGATTCTCCCCCGGCTGACACGACCGCGTCGCTGAGGTCCTGTTTCGCCTCCTGCATCCGGAGAATCTTCTCCTCGATCGTTCCCTTGACGATGATCCGGTACACCGTCACTTCCTTCGTCTGCCCGATCCGGTGCGCCCTGTCGGTCGCCTGGTTCTGAGCGGCGAGATTCCACCACGGGTCGTAGTGGATCACGACGTCGGCTCCGGTGAGGTTGAGGCCCGTTCCCCCCGCCTTGAGCGAGACCAGGAATACCGGCGTGCTGCCGGTGTTGAATTCGCTCACAAGTCTCAGGCGCTCCTCCTTCGGGGTATCCCCGATGATCCTGTCATAGGATATCCCCTCCTCCTCGAGATCCTTCGCGATGAGCGCGAGCATGGACGTGAACTGGCTGAAGATCAGTATGCGGTGTCCCCCGTCGATCGCGCTGAGGACGAGGGTCCGGAGGACCTCCCTCTTCGCGGACCCGCCCCGGTAGTCCCCGGAGATGAGCAGCGGGTCGCAGCAGATCTCCCGGATCTTCGTAAGTTCGGCCAGCACCCGCATCTTCTCTGCCGCTCCGATCTCCGCGAGCGTCTTCTTCATGTGGGCGACCTGCGCGTCGTAGAACTTCTGCTGCTCCTCGCCGAACTTCGCGAACCGCAGCTCCTCAAGCTTGTCCGGCAGGTCCGGGAGGACATCCCGTTTCAGGCGTCTAAGGATAAACGGCGCCGCCATATCTTTCAGGCGCTTCGTCACGGCAGGATCCCCCGACTTCGCGATCGGGGTCTCAAATTCCGATGAGAACTTCCTGTATGTGAACAGGAAGCCCGGCATCAGGTAGTCGAAGATGCTCCAGAGCTCGCTCAGCCGGTTCTCGATCGGCGTTCCCGTGAGGGCGAAGCGGTACCTGCTCCGGGTGATTTTCACGGCTTTCGACAGCGCGGCTCCGGGATTCTTGATGTACTGCGCCTCATCGAGGACCTGGATCCTGAAGCTGACATCGGCATAAAGATCGGCATCGCGCCGCAGGAGGTCGTAGGACGTGATGAGGACGTCCGGGTTCCCCGCGCCGTCCGCGGCGATCCCCTTGAGCAGCACCTGCCTCTCCGCCAGCGATCCCGCGACCGGGACCACAGTGAGAGACGGCGCGAATCTCCCGAACTCCTCCTGCCAGTTGTAGATCAGGGACGCCGGGCATACGACCAGGTTTAAGCCTCCCTCGCCGGCCTCCTTCTCCGCCAGGATCACGGATATCATCTGCAGGGTCTTTCCGAGCCCCATGTCGTCCGCGAGGATGCCCCCGAATCCGGCCGCGATCAGCGTGCGCATCCACTTGCACCCGAAGACCTGGTAAGGCCTCATCACGGACTTGAGCGAGGCCGGAATCTCGAAATCGGAGTCGCGGATTGTCTTGAAATTCCTGACCAGGTCCCGGAAATGCCGGTCCCTGTCCGCGGCGATCCCGTCGTGCTCCTCGAGCATCCGTCCGAGGTAGAGCGCGCGGTAAGCCGGAAGGTGCATCTTTCCCCCGACGAACTTCCTCAGGTCCGCCCCGGTGCTCTCGAGCAGCTCCTGAAGAAGCTCCAGGGATTCCCCTCCCTCCGTCAGCTCCACGATATCCCCGCTCCGGAGACGGTGGTATTTCTTCCGCTTTCCATAGCTTTCGAGCAGCTCCAGCAGTTCTTCAAAACTAAGGTCGTCCGTGCTGATGTCGAGGTTCAGGAGATCGCTCTCCACCGACACGCCGAACCGGAGCTTCGGGGGCTTCCGGATCCGGAGCCTGTTGAAGGCGTCCGTCCCGTGCACCTCCCCGATCCTCATCAGGCGGCCGATCCCGCCGCTCAGGATGCGGTAGACCGAGTCGGCGTCATTTTCCGATATGAACACGTTCTCCCCGGAGAGATACCGTGGAAAGATCTCCTCGATCTCCCGGACGACTTCCTCCTCCGAGGAGGCGTCCCGGCAGGCGGCAAGCGGATAATCCTCGCCGCTTAAGCGCCTGAGGACAAACGCCTCCTCCCCGTAGACCGCCTCGGCGCTGCACTCGATCCGCCCGTCTTCCACGTCGAGAAAGAACAGGTAGCGCACCTCGGGAGGCAGCATCCTCCCGATCGCCTCCCGGTCTTCGACATTGACGCGGAGGCACTCGTGCCCGATGAGGACCGGCAGCGTCCGGTACCAGAATTCCGGAAGCCGCTTCCTGCCGATCACCATCCGGATATCGCCGCCGTCGAACCTGCCGAAGAAGGAGACAGCCTGCGCGCCGGCTTCCCCGAGGCGCGAGAGCGTCTGGCCGCTGCAGACGTAGCGGCCGCTCTTCCCGCGCATGACGGGCGGAATCCGCCCCGTTAGAAGGATGCCCTCCGTCTCCCCGGTCTCCTCGTCCGCGTGGGGCGAGATGCTGATCTCCAGAGCGAATGCCCGGTCGGCTACGGTCACCGCTTCTTTCCGCTGCTTTCCGGACCGCGGCTTCACCGCCGCTTCCAGCGTCCTCCCGGACGAGCGGTCGTAGAAGACGTCGAGGATCTCCCCGGCCAGGGGCACGCGGTCACAGGAGACGGAGCCCGGGAAATATCTCTCTTCCCCGTAATCCCCGCGATAGAGCTCTTCTCCCTCGAGGTAATCCCTGATCAGCCGGAACCAGACCGAGGAATCCCCGTCGAAATCCGACAGGGCGAAGTCGATCCTGCAGTTCTTTCCCTCCTCATGGAGTTCCCTGTTCTCCCGGTCCGAGACAAGTTCCCGGAGATTTTTCACGAAACAGGCGCGTCCGCCGTCGCTGATCCTGAACCTGAGAAACCACCGCCCGGAATCGACGAGGATCTCAGGCATCAGCCTAAGCCCGGCTTCCCGCTTCTTTCCCTCTTCCCTGGCCGTCTCCCCGGCCCGGAAACTCCGCATCCGTTCCAGAAAGCGGATGCTCTCGGCATCCGTCGCGTCCCCGGGGTTATATTTTTTGAGATATTCCGCGGTCAGGAAAAATAACCCCAGTATATGCGGACAGATCCTCCTGTCCGTGTAGGTATAGTAGTAGTCCCCCGGAAACAGGCGGCGGTAGCACGCGCCGCACGCCGCAGACAGGATCCGGTTCCGGTCAAACTTGACCTCCGCCACGCTGACCCCGGAATTCCGCCTGACCCATCCGCGCGCATGTCCCGCGGGCCGGGGCGGCGAGTACTCGTAGGAGTAATGGGTCCGGACGTCTGTCAGGCCGAGTTCCCCCCTGTTGATGTATCCGGCGGCCTCGGCGCTGTCTTCCGGCGCAAAGCTGACGCTTTCGAGTATCCTGCCCGGGCGGAAATAGAGGTCCGCGCAGCCGGGGTCCCCGAGGTAGGGGTTTGCCTGTGCCGGGACCGGATACCGGTATCCCGTCCCGGGCCGTCCGTCCCCGGCGTTCCCCGCGCTTCCCGCATCTCCGGCGGGCGCGCTCCCGGAGGAGTCTCCCGCGGAAGCGGCGGGGGATTTCACAGCTCCCGTCTCCTTCCTCTCCTCACACGAAAAGAGCACCGCCGCCATGTGCATGCAGCGATACCCCTCGCGCGAAGCCGAGCAGTCACAGCTCCCGGTAACAGTTCCATCCTCCTCCCAGACAATCCTCACGCTGTGCGTCCAGCTGTCCCTGACGCGGGCGAGGCAGCCCCTGGCACTCATGACAAGGCCTGCCACCCGCCCCTCGTCCGCGAGACGCCTGCCGGCGCTGAGAATCCCGTCTGAAAAGAGCTCTTTCCAGTCTGCTCTCATTCCATCCTTTCCCCCGGGGGAATCTCCGGCAGGCCCTTCCCGCCGGATCAGCCGGAGATCGCCTCCAGAGCCTGCCGCAGGTCCGCGATCAGGTCCTCTTTGTCCTCAAGTCCGCAGGACATGCGGATGAGTCCGGCGGGGACTCCCGCCGCGGTGAGCTGCTCGTCGTTCATCTGCCTGTGCGTGGACGTCGCGGGGTTGAGGCAGCATGTCCTGGCGTCCGCCACATGCGTCTCGATTGCCGCGAGCTTAAGGCTCTTCATGAAGGCCTCCGCGGCAGCCCTCCCTCCCTTCAGTTCGAATCCGACCACGCCGCAGCCGCCGTCGGGCAGGTACTTCTTCGCGGTCTCATAGTAGGGATTGCCCGGCAGGCCCGAATAGTTGACGTAGGCGACCTCGGGCTGCTTCTCGAGGAACTCGGCGACCGCCTGCGCGTTCTCCACATGGCGCGGCATGCGGACGTGGAGCGACTCCAGTCCCAGGTTCAGCAGAAACGCGTTCTGCGGGGACTGGATGCTCCCGAAATCGCGCATGAGCTGGGCGGTGCACTTCGTGATGAACGCCCCCTCCTTCCCGAATTTCTCCGCGTACGTGATGCCGTGGTAGGACTCGTCGGGCGTGCAGAGGCCCGGGAATTTGTCGGCGTGCGCCATCCAGTCGAACTTCCCGCTGTCCACGATCGCGCCGCCCACCGCCGCGCCGTGGCCGTCCATGTACTTCGTCGTCGAGTGCGTCACGATGTCCGCGCCCCACTCGATCGGGCGGCAGTTGACCGGCGTCGGAAATGTGTTGTCAACGATCAGCGGAACCCCGTGCCTGTGGGCCGCCTGCGCGAACTTCTCAATGTCGAGCACCGTGAGCGCCGGATTCGCGATGGTCTCGCCGAACACAGCCCTCGTGTTCTCCTGAAATGCCGCGTCGAGCTCCTCATCGGTGCAGTCCGGGGAGACGAACGTCACGTCGATCCCCATCTTCTTCATCGTCACCTGGATCAGGTTGAACGTCCCCCCGTAGATCGAGGCGGAGGATACGATGTGGCTCCCGCACTCACAGATGTTGAAGAGGGCAAAGAAGTTGGCGGCCTGTCCGGACGACGTCAGCATCCCGGCGGTGCCCCCCTCGAGGGCGGCGATCTTCGCCGCGACATAATCGTTCGTCGGGTTCTGGAGCCTCGTGTAGAAATAGCCGCTCGCCTCGAGGTCGAACAGCCTGCCCATATCCTCGCTCGTGTCGTACTTGAATGTCGTCGACTGGATAATCGGGATCTGACGCGGCTCGCCGTTGCCCGGCGTATAGCCCGCCTGTACGCATTTCGTGTTGATCTTCATGTGATCTTATTCCTCCTCCTGATGCCGTCCGGCCCTCTTAATCCGCTCCGCCGGGATTTCAGGCCCCGATGGAAAGGCCGCTGATGTCAAGTATCTCCGGCTCCCCCCGCAGGTCCTCGTAGACATAGACGAGCGCGTAGCCCGCCCCCGTCTCCGGGGCGATGCCCGAAGTCCTGCAGAGAAAACAGTAATTTGTCCCCGCCACGGCCTGGGTCCCGAGCAGGGCGACCGGCTTATACTCCGCGCCGCCGCAATCCTTCAGGGCACGGGCAAGCATCTCCCTGGCCGCCTCCGTGACCGCGGTATCGGCGGGCAGTTCCCAGCCTCCGACGAGGGCGCTCTCCCACTCCCCGTCTCCCGCAACCGTCTCCGCGGGGCCGGATTCAGCCCCCGCCCCGTCTGCCGCGGAGACCACAGGGGCCGCCGGGCCGCTCACCGCCGGATCCTCCCCGGCGGCAGCAGCCGCCGGGAGCAGGAGCAAGGCTGCCGCTGCCGCCAGATACGTCTTCAATTTCAATGTCTTCATCATCATATCCGCCGCGCTCCGCATCCGGCCGGATCAGAGAATCTCCACGACTTCCCCGATGAACAGGTTGTGGTCGTCACCGTCCGCGTACATCTCCGCGCGCACGTCCTCCGGCATCGCCATGAGGTCCATCCTCTGCCTGTAGAGCTTCCTGCAGACGAGCGTCTTCTTTGCCTGTCCGTATGTCACGGCCTTTCCGGCCGCCTCGCCGGCTTCAACCGCTGCCGGGATAAATCCCGTCTCCGCGGCCTTGTCCGTGTCCCTTCCCGACTTGCTTCCGAAGATCCCGAGAGCTTTCCTGCACTCCTCCGGATAGAAGCTCACCGTGAAGTAATCGCTGTTCTCCATGAACTCCAGCGTGTAACGGCTGTCGCGGACGTAGACCGTCGCGACGGGTTTTCCCCAGAGCGTGCCCAGGCCGCCCCAGCTGACGGTCATGGAGTTGAACCGCTCGGGCGTCCCCGCGGTGAGCAGGGCCCATTCCTCGTCAAAGATGCTGAAAATGTCTGCTTCAAATTTCATTCTCTTCTCCTCCCGAACCGGAAAGTCCCGGCTCCGACAGCGTGTTTTCCCGTTTCTCTCACTGCTCCGGAACGAACCGCCCGCCGTCGCCCCACTCAAACCTTCCCGGGACGCCGGCTTCCGCCGCGCCGATCTCAAACTGCCTCTTCGCGATTCCCATGTCGTTGAACTCGAGCCCCTGCCCGTGCTTCCAGACGACCATCGACGCCGTGCCGTCCCTGTAGAGGATGTTCACCGGCTGCTGGTTGATGGCCGAGGGCCCTTTCAGCACCGCGAGGATTCCCTTCCGGACCCACTCCGGCAGGACGCCGTACTCCGTGTCGGACGCGGAGTCGAGAAACGCCTCCTCCTTCCGGTCGCGCTTCCTGATCATCGCCCTCGTCATCGTCTGTCTGAGCGGCATCTTCTCGGGGGCATAGCCCAGCGGCACCACGTCCCAGAGCCTCTCGCCCTCTCCGACGTCGACGCTGATCGAGCCCGCGTCATACGTGCTCGCGACCCAGCAGGTCCCGAGGCCGAGCCCGACGGCCTTCAGCACGAATTTCTCCCCGTAGTATCCGAGCTTCTCCAGGGACGCGGGGTCGTCCCCGGCGACGAGGGCTGCAAAGGCATAGACAGGGCCGCTGAACATGGAGGCGGCCATCTTTATCGCCGGTTTCCCGGGCCTGTCAGATGAGTAGAGCTGAAAATGCAGCCCGGCCTCGCCGTTCAGCTCATCCACATACGCCCGGAGCTCTTCAAGGACCGCCGGGTCGACCGGCCGGTCCGTGAACGCCCTGCAGGATATTCTCTTCTCAATCGCTTCCCACTCCGTCATTGACATCGTTCCCTTTCCTCTGAAAAACGATCCCGGCACAGGATCCTCCCTCTCCGCCAGCCACCCGGGATCACGGGGGTTATACACATCTTCACCATCATAACCCGATGAGGCAAAAATGTCCACGCAGTTTCATCCGCCCCTCCCCGCGCGGACAGGGACTTGAGAAAAAAGGGCGGAACCCCGGGATTATCCGTAATCCCGGGGTTCCGCCCTTTTGATCCGCAAGCCGCGATGTGATCCGGTACCGAGGCATCCTCCGTCCCGAAGCGCCCCGGCCTTCTTCGGCTCAGTCCTTGGCCCGTCTCTGCAGCATCTGCATGCCGACCGCGGCCAGCAGGATGACGCCCTTGACCGTGTCATTCAGGAGCGCGTTCATGCCGAGCGCCGTGATGATCTTGTCGATCAGGGTGAAGGACATCGTACCGAAAATGATGCCGAGCACGCGGCCCTTGCCACCGGTCATGCTGATGCCGCCAATGACGACCGCCGCGATCGAGTATAGCTCGTAGTTCTTGCCGGACGTCGCCGGGTCGAATGAGGTGTCCTTCGCGATCTTGAGGAACGTACCGAGGCCGACGCAGAGCCCGCAGATCACGAACACGGCGATCTTCGTCCAGACGACGTTGATGCCCGCGAGCATCGCGCCCTTCGGATTGCTGCCGAGCGCGTAGATCCGCTTGCCGAACTTGGTGGAGGTCGTCATGTAGATCACGACCACCGCCACCACGAGCCAGACGATCGCGAGATGGGGAATCGTGAGTTTGTTGCCGTTTCCGAACATGAACAGCGCCTTGTAGCTCGAAAGGCTCGCGTCGACCCTGTAGCGGGTCTCGCCCATCTCGTTCATCATGTACTGGGACAGCGACCGGTAGATCAGCATCGTCGCC
>CACYEN010000025.1 GCA_902773435.1 uncultured Lachnospiraceae bacterium
GGCTGAGCGCGGAGCAGCTGGCGGAGATCGGCATTCTGAAGGCGGACACCGACCCGCAGAAATTCGCCGACGACGTGTACCTGTTCTTTGACGACGTGCCGGATTCCTACACTGCGGCGGATATCGCCGCCTATGAATAAAGGAGGGAGCGCAACATGGCTGAGAGATGTCCGCACACCTGTTCTGACTGCGCCGTTCTGGCCTGCAAGGGCCGGGAGGAGGCCCGCTACCCGGACTTCTGCCTGACCAAAAACGTGGACAGGGACCTGCTGAACCAGGTACTGCAGATCTACCGCGACGACCCCCGGCAGGGGGAGATCGGTCGGGTCTCCGCCGGGATCGAGGGGGACTTCTACGGTCGCCTGACCCGGGTGGAGGAGACCATCGAATTTATCAAACGGATGGGCTTTCGGAAGATCGGCATCGCCTCCTGCGTGGGCCTGATGGCGGAGAGCCGCATCTTCGCCAGCATCCTCCGGGGGGCGGGAATCGACTCCTACACGGTGGGCTGCAAGATCGGCGCCATCGACAAGACGGAGATCGGCATCCCCGAGGAGAAAAAGCTCAACGGCGGCTGTGGCCACGAGTCCATGTGCAACCCCATCATGCAGGCCAAAGCGCTGGCCGCCCAGGGTACCGATTTCAATATCGTGGTGGGGCTCTGCGTGGGACACGACACCCTGTTTCTGCGCCATTCGGAGGCGCCTACCACGGTGATGATCGTCAAGGATCGGGTCATGGGCCACAATCCGGCGGCGGCGCTGTATACGGCAAACTCCATGTATTCCCGGTTCAAGAAGGAACTGAATCTGAAATAACCCCCTTGCGCGACACGTCCCGCCGGTCAGGCGGGACGTGTTTTTGCAGCGCGCCCTGTGAGGGGCGGTTTGCGCCGGGCGCAGGCGGTTGTACCGTGATTCGAAGCGGTTTGACAGCCTAAATTTCCCCTGAAATAATGCGAAACACCAAAAAATATGGTATGATTATAATAGCGAAAGAATGAACATCTGTTTGGACCGCGTTTTGTCTGTGGAATATGGCGAGCATCCCGCTCGAAAACATAGGAAGGAAGGCGAAAGAGGCATGGAAGGTCGAAAAAACAGAACGACGCTGATTGCGGGCATGGGGAGTATTGCCCTGATCGTGATCGTTGTGTTCGGCACGATCTGGGTGGGGCGCAGCGCGAAGTCCGATACGGAGTCCGCTGTCCGCTCGGTCAGCCTTCTCTATCTGGATGAGCTGGCAGGCCGCCGGGAGCGGGTTGTCGCGGCCAATTTGCAGGAAAAGATCGACGTCATTCAGACGGCGCTGGAGATGATGACGGAGGACGATCTGAGCGACGATAAGCACCTGCAGGCGTATCAGGCGAAGATGAAGAAGCTCCTCGCGCTGGAGAGATTCGCGTTTGTCGATGAGGATGGATGGATCCATACCGCGAAGGGCATTGAGATCGGCATCGACCGGTATCCCTTCGACTACCGCACCCTGGACGGTCCGGAGATTTTTATCAAAGATCCGGAGCGAGTGGATAAGAAGGTCGTGATCGCCGAGCCGATCCAAATGACGTTCCAGAACCAGGAAATGAAGGTCTGCTTCGTGGAGATAGACATGGAGGATATGCTGGCCGGCATCTCCATGGATGCGCAGGAGAACGGGGCGACCTTCTGCAATATCTACACGAGCGACGGCATCGCCCTGAGCAATACCGTGCTGGGCGGCCTGTCGATGGATGACAACCTGCTGGAGGCGCTGAAAGAGGCGGAGTATGAGCCGGGCTATTCCTATGAGAAGGTTGTACAGGATTTCAGCGCGGGGAAGAAGGGGGAGGTCTGCTTTACCTATAACGGCATCAGAGAGACGCTCAGCTATGTCCCGGTGAAGGGGACGGACTGGCTGCTGACCTACCTGATCCGGGAGAGCGTCATCAGCGAACAGATCGGTACCGTCACAAACGGCATCATCCGCCGAAGCGTGATTCAGACGATGCTGACCGTCCTTGTCCTGCTTGGGATGTTCGGGTTTATTCTCAGACAGGCGAACCGAAATGCGAAGCTGACCCTGGAGAAGGAGACCGCTGATGCGGAAAACCGGGTCAAGCGCGCGGAGATGGAGCGTCAGCTTGCGCTGCAGGAGGAGCTGCTGTCCCAGAAGCAGCAGCAGGAAGAACAAAACCGCATGATCACAGCCCTTGCCTCCGACTATTGGAGCGTCTACTATCTTGATCTGGACGAGGATGCGGGCGTCTGCTATCAGTCCCACACGGATGTGGACCACGGTTTCCGCGTGGGAGAGCGGTTCCGCTATCTGGAGTCTGTGACCGCGTATGCCGCGGAGAACGTCAAGGCGGAGTATCTGGAGGAGTTTCTGGCCTTTGTCCAGCCGGAACGGGTCAAGACCGGGCTGCAGGAGCAGCGGGTCATCGCCTATCGGTATATGGTCCACCGGCATGACAGGGACACCTGGGAGGAGGTGCGCTTTGCCAGCGTCCGACATCCGGAGGTCGAGAAGGATCATATGGTCCATGCGGTGGGCGCCTGCTTTGTGGACGTTGATCTGGAGACCAGAAAGCGGATGGAGCAGAATCAGGCTCTGGAGGACGCTCTGAAGGAGGCGGAGTCCGCGAACAAGGCGAAGACGGCGTTCCTGTCCAACATGAGCCACGAAATCCGCACCCCCATGAACGCGATCATCGGTCTGGACAACATCGCGCTGAACGACGCGACGATTTCCGACCA
>CACYEN010000026.1 GCA_902773435.1 uncultured Lachnospiraceae bacterium
CATGACGAGGAAAGTCCGGGCTCCGCAGGGCAGGATGCCGGATAACGTCCGGCAGGGGTAACCCTCGGGAAAGCGCAGCAGAAAAGAACCGCCCCGCCGAGGCGGGGTAAGGGTGAAAAGGCAGTGTAAGAGACTACCGCCTTTCCGGTAACGGAAAGGGCATATGCAAGCCCCATCCGGAGCAAGGCTGAGAGTGAGCGATACGGCGGCCCGCCGTGCTCCAGGTAAGCCGCTTGATCCGTCCGGCGACGGGCGGGCTAGACAGATGGCCGCACGCGACAGAACCCGGCTTATCGTTCTGCCTCTTTCTATTGTACAAAATTAAAAAGGTTTTCCCCGTGCCGTCCGATCCGGCGCGGGGAAAACCTTTTTTCGCGTTCCCGCAGTTATAATATTGATTTTTCTGCTTACTTCTTCAGGATCCCGTCCCACTTCTCCTCGCAGTAACGGCACCGGTACAGCTCGGCCTCCGGGTCCGCCAGCACGAAGATCTGGTCGAGGCCCTGCTCGATGGACGTGATGCAGCGGGGATTCTTGCAGCTGATGACGTTGACGACCTTCTTGGGAAGCGAGAGCCGCTTCTTCTCAATGATGCGGTTGTCCTTAATGACGTTGACCGTGATGTTGTGATCGATGAACCCGAGTACATCCAGGTCGAGGAAGTCGATCGGGCAGGCCACCTTGATGATGTCCTTCCGGCCCATCTTGTTGGAGGTCGCGTTCTTGATGATCGCGACCGTGCAGTCGAGCTTCCCGAGCTTCAGGTACCTGTAGATCGTCATCGCGTGCCCGGCCTTGATGTGGTCGAGCACGAAGCCCTCTTCGAGCGCGCCGATGCTGAGCACGCCGCCTTCTAACTTTGATCCGCTGTTCTCTGCCATTACGCCACCTCGATTTCAAGAAGAGTGAGTATCAGTGCCATTCTCGCGTACACGCCGTACTGAACCTGCCGGAAATAGGCTGCCCTCGGGTCGTCGTCCACGTCGACCGAGATCTCGTTGACCCTCGGAAGCGGGTGAAGGACGAACATGTCCTTCGGGGCGAGCTCCAGCTTCTCGCGGTCGAGGATGTAGAAATCCTTCATCCGGACGTAGTCGGCCTCGTTGAAGAAGCGTTCCCGCTGAACCCTCGTCATGTACAGGATGTCGAGCCCGGCCATCGTGCTCTCGTCGAGCCTGACGACCTCCGTGAACGGGATGTTCTTCTCGAGCATGCTCTCGCGGACGTAGCTCGGAACGCGGAGCTCCTCGGGCGAGATCAGGACGAAGGAGATCCCCTCGTATCTGGAGAGGGACTCGATCAGGGAATGGACCGTGCGGCCGAACTTGAGGTCGCCGCAGAGCCCGATCCGGAGATTGCCGAGCCTTCCCTTGAGGGAACGGATCGTCAGCATGTCGGTGAGCGTCTGCGTGGGATGCTGGTGGCCGCCGTCGCCGGCATTGATGACGGGGATTCTTGAGTGGAGCGAAGCGACGAGCGGAGCTCCCTCCTTAGGATGGCGCATCGCGCAGATGTCGGCGTAGCAGGAGACGATCCGGATCGTGTCGGCCACGGATTCGCCCTTGGCCGCGGACGAGGAGTCGGCGCTGTGGAACCCCAAAGTTTTGCCACCTAAGTTCATCATCGCAGCCTCGAAACTGAGTCTTGTACGGGTGCTGGGTTCATAGAACAAGGTGGCAATAATCTTTCCGTCGCATGTATGACTGAATTTTCCGGGATCTTTCTCGATTCTGCCGGCGAGGTCAAGAAGTCTTTCCGTCTCGCCGACAGTAAAGTCAAGCGGACTCATAAGGTGTCTAAGTGCCATGTTTCCTCCTTCAGTAAACGCGGGTTTCGGACGCTGACCCGGTGTTTGCGGACAACGGTCCCACATGACCGTTATCTGAGATAATAATATAATCGGGTAGCGAAATCAAGCCGTGATCTGATAGAATATACGGGACAGTGTTTTACAATAACAGGGAAAGACCATATAATAGAAACATGCCTGACATGATTGAATTTCGGTCGGAGATAGACCGCATAGACCGGGAACTGCAGCGCCTTCTCGAGGAGAGGATGGCAGTCTCGGCGAAAATTGGTGAGTACAAGGCCGGAAGGGGGCTTCCGGTTTACGACCCGGAGCGGGAGGAGCAGAAGATCGCGTCCCTCCGCGCGTCCGCTTCGACCCCGGAGAACGGGGAGGCGGCGGAGCGGGTCATGAGAGTGATCCTCGAGGTGAGCAGGGATCTGCAGAAACGGATGCGCCCTGACGGGACCTGATAGCCGCGGAAGAAAACGGACCCAATATCTCAGAAAGGGAGTCATAAAAACCATGGCAGTCACAACATTTGCCGCGATCGACATCGGATCCTACAATGTATCGATGGAGATTTTCGAGCTGACAAAGAAGAGCGGTCTGCGGTCGCTGACACGGGTCAGGCAGGGCCTTGAGCTCGGAAGCGACACGTTCGCGCTCCGGAAGATCTCGATGGAGCGCCTGGAGGAGCTGACGAAGATCCTGCTCGATTACAGGCGGATTATGAAAGAGTACGGAGTCAGCGGATACCGGGCCTGCGCGAAATCCGCGTTCAGGGAAGCCGGGAACCGCTACCTCGCCGTCGACCACATAAGGAGGGCGGCGGGCATCGAGATCGAGGTTCTCTCGAATTCCGAACAGAGATTCCTCGGGTACAAGTCGATCGCCTCCCGCGGCGAGGAATTCCAGAAATATATCGAGAAGGGCACCGCCATCGTCGACGTCGGGGGAGGAAGCATCCAGATCTCCCTCTTCGACAAGGACTCCCTCGTGACGACCCAGAACATCCTGCTCGGCTCGCTCCGCGTCAGGGAGAGACTCTCGCCGTTCGAGAAGGAGACGATCCACTACGACCGGCTGGTCGAGCAGCTGATCCACCGCGACATCTCCAATTTCAAGAGGATGTACCTGAATAACCGCAAGGTGGAGAATATCATCCTCGTCGGGGACTACTTCACGAACCTCATCTTCCAGAATCGGAACGACTCCAGCAAGACGGAGAGCCGCGAGACGTTCATGAAGTGGTACGACCATGTCGTGGGGAGCGCGCCGAAGGAGATCGCGGAGGAACTCGGCATCTCCGCCGAGGTCTCGTCGGTCCTGATCCCGATGGCGGTTCTCTACCGCACGCTGATCGAGGAACTCCAGGTCGAGACGATCTGGCTCCCCGGGATCCAGCTGACCGACGGTATCGCGTACGATTACGGAGAGAAGAAGAAGATCATACGCGCCTCCCACGACTTTGAGCAGGATATCCTGGAGGCCGCGAAGAACATGGCACGGCGCTACGCGGTTTCAAAGCCCCACAGCGAGTCGATCGCGCGCACAGCCAGGGCTCTCTACTCGTCGGTCAGGAAGGCGGCGAACCTGTCCCAGAGGGCGGCCCTTCTTCTCGAGGTGTGCTGTTATCTCAACGACTGCGGCAGTTATATCAGCCTCGTGAATGTCGAGGAGTGCTCCTACAACATCATCATGTCGACGGAGATCATCGGCCTCTCGGAGACCGAGCGCAGGATTATCGCGAACGTCGTGCGCTACACCACGAAGGAGCTCTCCGCGTTCCAGGATCTGAGAAGCACGGAGTTCCTGACTCACGAGGACTACATGACGGTCGCCCAGCTCGCGGCGATCATGAGGCTTGCCAGCGCGCTTGACAAGAGCCACCTGCAGAAGCTGGAGGAGGTGAGCGCGGCGCGGAAGGACCGAGAACTCGTGATCACGGTGAAGACGAGTGAGGACTTCACGCTGGAGAAGGGAATTTTTGAGGAGAACACGGATTTCTTCGAGGAAATCTTCAATCTGAAACCGGTACTGAAGATGAAAGGCGGCAGGTGAGCGTATGGCAGCAAAGAGCGGCAGTGTGAAGAAGACGGCGGCGAAGCCGGCGCAGGACTCAAAGAAGGCGGACTCGAAGAAGGCCGCGTCCGGGTCGAAGAAGGCGGCCTCCGGGACGAAGAAGCCCCTTTCCGGACAGAAGAAGGCGGACGCGGGGGCCGGGAAGGCCGCGCCCGACGACGGAAGGAGAGAGAAGGACGCGGCGGCGATGACGGCCCCGGCTGAGGTCGCGCGGCAGGTGTCCGCGGCGGCAGGGCCGGATTTCGGCGCCAGCGAGAATTTCTGCAACAGGGAGGAGTCCTGGCTCCTGTTCAACGGGAGATGCCTGAGTGAAGCGCGCGACACGAAGATCGTGCCGCTCTTTGAGCGCCTCAAATTCCTGTCGATCACCCAGTCCAACCTGGACGAGTTCGTCATGGTCCGCATCGCGTCCCTGAAGGACCAGCTCCACGCGGGCTATACGGGCACGGATATCGCCGGCATGACGCCGGAGATGCAGCTCAGCAGGCTCTCGGATAAGATGCACGACTTTGTAAGCCTGCAGTACAGCACGTACAACAGGTCCCTGCTTCCGGCCCTCGAGAAAGCGGGCCTCGTCGTCGTGAGCGACTACCGGAGTCTCACGGACGCGCAGAACGCGTATCTCGACCGGTATTTTGAGGAACAGATCTATCCCGTCCTGACGCCGATGGCGATGGATTCGTCGCGGCCGTTCCCGCTCGTCCGGAACAGGACGCTGAACATCGGGGCCCTGATCTCCGACAAGAAGGCGGACGGGCTCGGCAAGAAGGGAAAGAAGAAGAAAGAAAAGGAGAAGCTCGAGTTCGCGACGGTCCAGGTTCCGTCCGTCCTCCCGAGGATCATCGAACTGCCCGATGAGGGCGACGGGATCAAGACGATCATCCTGCTCGAGGAAGTGATCCGGAAGTATATCGGCGTGCTGTTCCAGCACTACGACGTCGTCTGCTGTTCCGCCTACCGTGTCATGAGAAACGCCGACCTCACGATCGACGAGGACGAGGCGGCGGACCTCCTGATCGAGATCCAGAAGCAGATCAGAAAGAGGCAGTGGGGCGAGGTGATCCGCCTTGAGGTCGAGGAGGACATCGACAGCAGGCTGCTCCGCATCCTGAGAAAAGAGTTCGAGATCAGTGACGACGATCTCTATGAGATCGCCGGGCCGCTGGACCTGACATTCTGCATGAAGCTCTACGGGCTCCCGGGATTCGATGCCTACAAGGAGCCCCCCTACACGCCGGCACCGGTCGCCGAATTTATGGGCGGGGAGGATATTTTCGAGGCGATCCGGAAGCGGGACATCCTGATGCATCACCCGTATATGTCGTTCGACCCCGTCGTGAATTTCGTCCGGACGGCGGCGAAGGACCCGGACGTGCTCGCGATCAAGCAGACCCTGTACAGGGTCAGCGGGAATTCGCCGATCATCGCCGCTCTCGCGCAGGCGGCCGACAACGGCAAGCAGGTCACGGTCCTCGTCGAGCTGAAGGCGAGATTCGACGAGGAGCACAATATCGCCTGGGCGAAGATGCTTGAAAAAGCCGGCGTCCACGTCATCTACGGCCTGCTGGGACTCAAGGTCCACAGCAAGATCACGATGGTCGTCCGCCGCGAGGAGGACGGAATCCGCAGGTATGTGCACCTTGGAACCGGCAATTACAACGATTCGACAGCCAGGCTGTACACCGACATCGGACTCTTCACCTGCGACGACGCGATCGGGCAGGACGCGACTGCGGTCTTCAACATGCTGTCCGGCTATTCCGAGCCGGATCGCTGGTACAAGCTGCTCGTCGCGCCGATCTGGCTGAAAAATGACTTCCTCAAGCTGATCCGACGCGAGGCGGAGAACGCGGGGGCCGGAAAGCCCGCGTTTATCAGGGCGAAGATGAATTCCGTGTGCGACCCGGTGATCATCGAGGCGCTCTACGAGGCGTCAGCCGCGGGCGTTGAGATCGACCTTCTCGTGAGGGGAATCTGCTGCCTGCGCGTAGGGATCCCGGGGATCTCGGAGAATATCCACGTGCGGTCGATCGTCGGAAACTTCCTGGAGCACTCCAGGATCTTCTGGTTCCACAACAACGGGGAGGACGAGGTGTTCATGGGATCTGCCGACTGGATGCCGAGGAACCTCGACCGGAGGGTTGAGATCGTGTTCCCGGTCCAGGACGAGAAGCTGGCGCAGGAAGTGCAGCACATCCTGACCACGGAGTTTGAGGACAACGTCAAGGCGCATATCCTGCAGCCCGACGGAAGCTACGAGAAGATCGACAAGAGGGGAAAGACGCTCGTGAACTCGCAGCAGCTGTTCTGCGGGGAGGCGTGGGCGAAGGTGAGGAGAAAGCCGACGCCGGTCGAGGAGAGAAGGTTCACGCCCGCCCAGGCTGCTGCCGACGAAGAGGACGGTTGAGGAAAAGAATATGGAATTGAGTGCGGAGAATACGAAGGCCGGGAATCCGGAGGAGAGCGGTTTTATTCTTCACGGGGCGGTCGTATACAGCGAGGACAGGTTCACGCTGAAGGCATTCGACGACGCCTACGTCGTCTGCCTTAACGGAAAGAGCATGGGCGTGTTCGAATCGGTCCCGGAGGAATACGCGGGCCTTCCGGTGGAGGATTTCTGGGACAAGCTCATCATACCGGGCCTCGTTGACCTCCACGTGCACGCGTCCCAGTTCCAGTACAGGGGTCTCGGCATGGACATGGAGCTGCTGGAGTGGCTCGACACGATGGCGTTTCCCGAGGAAGCCCGCTTTAAGAAGAAGAGCTACGCCGAGAGAGCCTATGACCTGTTCGCTGAGGATCTCTACATAGGCCCGACGACAAGGGCCGCGGTGTTCGCCACGAAACACGTCGGGGCGACGATTCTGCTCATGGACATGCTCGAGGAGACGGGACTCGTCACCTGCGTGGGCAAGGTGAACATGGACCGGGGAGTGCCGGACTATTACACGGAGACCACCGAGAAG
>CACYEN010000027.1 GCA_902773435.1 uncultured Lachnospiraceae bacterium
CAATAAAAGGACATCGGGGATTGAGCGTTTATCTCAATCCCCGATGTCCTTTTCAAGAGAGGGTGTAAGCTGATCTCTGTCCTCTGTTATCAATAGCCGATCAGGCTCCCCGCGATCCAGCCGCAGTCGGATCCGCCCGCCAGCGTCACTTCGTACCAGACGTAACCATCGAGCTTGACGGTCCTGCCGGTCGTGTTGACCTTCGTTCCATTGTTGACCTTCGCGAGCACTTTTGAGTTGAGGCCCGGGGCAATCCTGATATTCGCGTAGCTGACCGCGTCGTTCTCTACTATTCTGATAACTCCGCCTGTTACGTTCTCAAGGTTTTCTCTGCTGATCTTATCTGACATGGTTTTAATCTCCTTTTCTTTTTTTCTATCTGAATTTGTATTTTATATTATTTCAGGTCTCTCTTGCCCTGTCACTGTATGATACGATGACCGGGGGTGTCAGGGCTAATTAATTTTTCCCAAAGTGAGAAGTCTGTTCAGCTCAGGCTGAAACCTTCGGCGGCAATGCCGTTAATGAACATGACATTCAAACCTTCCACGACAATATCGTATACCGGTTCAGTGCGTCCTGTCTCAACCGCACTTTGAACGCCCGCCGTTCCTCCGTCCAGTGTCAGCGCCCTGCTTCCGCTGTTGTTCATTACACAGGCATATTCATCGCCGCCGCAGTAGAACCACTGTGTCTTTGTGGCGCTCCATCTGCTGCCGTTGTCAAAGGCCACTTCCACAACGGGCATCTCCCGCGGCGCAATCATTTCGATAACCTTCGCGACCCTCTTTCTGCCGTCCGCGTCGAGAGAGATGACTTCATCGCCTGTTCTGATCTCCCTGATCGCTTTCGGGCCTTCCGGCGTAGATACCTGGCAGTCTCCCGTGAAGCAGTGTCCCAGACCCTTTGTGACAGCGCTGATCCCTTCGACGATATATTCCCACCATTCTTTGTCCTCCGTGTCTTTTATTCCGCCGCCTCCGCCGACGACTGCTTCAAGCATATTTTCTGAGAGAGCGCGGACGCCGCCAGCCTCACCTCTCTGAAAATGCCTGAACACATCCATCTCAGTAATTGTAAATCCAAATTCTTCGGCGACAGCGATGAACCCCGGAACAATCTTCAGCTCATCTGTACTCTTCACTACATCCAGAAGCTTTTTCTGTAATGCTTCATCGTCTTTTACCTTATTCAAAAAAAGATCCATTTCACTCATGACTGTTCTCCTTTTTCTTTTCTCTATATGAATTGTATTATGTATTACTTGCTCTTTCAGGTTTCTTTCCTGCCCTGTTATTTCTTCATACGCAGAAAGGGGGCGTCAGGGCTAAAAATTCTTCAGCCCCGGCGCCCCCGCCTCACACTCACAGCTCTACAGCAGCTTCTTCTTTTTGAAAATCCAGATACTGAAAATGACGATCAGGATACAGATCATTATCAGGATCGGATACGCCCACCTGTACTCAAATTCCGGCATGTACCTGAAATTCATCCCATACCAGCCGACAATCAGGGTCAGCGGCATGAAGATGCTCGAAATCACCGTCAGGATCGCGAGATTCCTGTTCTGCTTCTCGTCCGTCCTGGTCTGGTTCAGCTCGCGGAGCTGCGCCGTATATTCCATGAGCGCGGCCACCCGCTCATAAAGGCTCTGAATCCGGCGGCTTACCAGGTGGAAATAGCGCTCATTCTCCTCTTTAAAGAAATGATTCTCATTTTCCTCAAACTCCTGGCAGACATCGGCCAGCTCGGAGTAGTGAAGCTTCAGATCCCGCAGGTCGCTCCTGATCTCCGAGATCTGCTGCAGGACGTTTTCCCTCTCTTCCTCGAAGATCGCTTTTTCGATCGCGTCCAGCCTTCTGTCGTACCGGTTCAGCATGTTCGCGTCGTCGATGATGATCTGCTCGAGGAAGTCATACAGAAACCTCTCAAGGCACGGATTGACGAGCTTCTTGCTGGTCGCGATCGTCCTGACGATCTCTCCGGCCAGACCCTCGTCATCGATAAAAATGATGCCTTTCTCGTCCAGCGAGAACGCGAACTGTTTCGGCGGATTCGACACCTTGTTCCGATCCAGGATCAGGAACTTTCCGGTGATCGAGTCGTAGTTGACCTCGGCGCGGGTGCTGTTGATATGCCGCGTGCTGAACTCCCACTCGATGCCCATATCAAAATCCGCGCGGTGTTCCTTCCACTCCTCCCCGCAGAGAACCGTGACAAACTGGTACCCGAGGCCCTTGTACGAGGAAGGGCTGACCTCCTCCAGTTTTTCACTGATCTTATAACTTTGCATCTTCTTCTTCCTTCTCAACCGCTCTCTGTCAATGGAACTCACAGCTCCCAGCACTCGGGCTCCAGGAACGGATACTCTCTCACCTGCTCCAGCCGCGCTCTCAGTATCGCCTGCTCCTCAGGCGAAAACGGCTTCGAGGCGATCTCATCAAAATGTGTGACCCCGAACTTGAAATGCTCAAAATTCCCCGGCGGAACAATCGCGTCGACGCCCAGCGACAGCGTATACCGGATGGCGGCGGTCAGCAGTTCGGTTTCATTTTCAATGTCAAACGGCCTGCACCAGGATTTCGGATAGGGGGAGGCGTGCTTCTCCTCCTTCGAGAACCACCTGCGGTCGATCATGGACTTGATACCGAGGATGCCCATGCCTTTTTCTTTTGCTTTCTTCAGCAGGGCGTTTCCCATCCCGTGCTCCATATTCAGGTGCCAGTTGAAGGGAAACATCACCGTATCAAAATCAAAGAGGTCGATGGCCCTGAGCGCGGCGGCCTCGCTGTGAGCCGTGAAACCGAGCTTCCGCGCGATGCCTTTCTCTTTCATGTCGCGCATCATCTCCACGACGCCGCCCGGTCCGAACGCGATGTCCACCTCTTCCATCGCTGCCAGCCCGTGGATCTGATAATTGTCGAAGTAGTCGGTGTGCAGTAGTTTCAGGGATTTTTCCATTTCCGGAAATGCTTCCGCGCTGCGGCGCAGGTTCGTCTTGCAGGCTAAATATACTTTGTCGCGGTACGGCCGGAGGGAGTTGCCCATCAGGAGTTCCGCATTTCCGTAGGTGGGGGCGACGTCGAAATAGTTCACGCCCTGGTCGACAGCCCATGAGACCCACCGGTCAGACCATTCCTGCCCGCCGGGGCCGGTATCCACGTCGTCGAACACTGACGCGGAGACGACGCCGCCGTATGTGACGGATGAGATCCTGTAGCCGGTTTTTCCCAGATCCAGATACTTCATAGCCTTTCCTTTCTCTTCTCTAAATCTGTTCTTCTCTCTTCTGTGTCTGCTCCTTACTTTCACCCGTCTCTGTCTGTCGTCCCTGTCTGCTCTTTATTTTCGCCCGTCCCATTTCGCTCATCTGGCAAAAGCAGACCCTTGTTGCTATTCTACTTTAGAGCCGCAGGTGCCGTCTGTCAAATAGTTCGGACAGGTGCGTTCATTCACTTCTTATTCGTCGTCCCTCTCATAGACCCAGATCACGGGCCGGATCGCCCCGTACGGCCTGTTGACCTCCTTGCTGTCTATGGATATGGAACCGTCCACCGTGACGATCGGTGCCGTCACGGCTCTGGTTCCTTCATCTCCCCTCAGCCACCACCACGAGGAGCGGTATCCTTTCATGTCCCAGCCGTTGGCTTTGCTCAGGAAGTTGACGTTGGTTCTCTCCGCCTCGGCGGCCTTTGTGATCGACAGCTCTCTCTCCTTATCCGTGCGGAATATCTCCGCTGCCTCTTTCGCCGTCAGAAGCGTTATGATATCCCCGTCGCCGCCGGCGACCGCCTGCCTCTCCCGGCCGCTGAACATATCCGTGAAATCGGGGGAATTGAGCCGGCCGTGCAGGTCCGATTCCTCCCAGGAGACAGCCGTATGGCTGTTGTTGTAGGTGCCCCCCGCGATCCCCTGCTCGCACAGAAGGCAGATCTTCCCTTCCTCCCTCTTCACCACGATCCAGGTGAGCCGCTCCCTGCCGGGGCGCGTGTAGTCGGTATTGTAGCGGCCGAAGAACACCGTGTCGCCTATGCCGGCTTCTCTCAGGGCCCTGAGTTCCTCCGCATACTCCTGCCTGTCACGGAAGACTCTCGTGTAGAGGCTGTACGCGAGGAAAGCGGCCGCAGCCGCACCCGCGAGGATGACGGCCGCGCGGATGGCCCTGCGCCTTCGTTCCGCGCGGAGGACCAGTTTCGGCTTCTTCGGTTTCCTTGCTTTGTACGAACTTTCAGCATTTTCCGGGAAGGATACTCTCCCGGTACACACCCTGACCAGATACTTAATGCCCGGGGACAGGATCGCCGCGCAGGCGATACTTGAGACGAAGACCGCGAGGAATCTCACGGGATCGCTCATTCTGACCGACCCGAATATCCTGGTCACGAAAAACCCGTGTATCAGGAAGAGCTCCGTGCTGATCCGGCTCAGGAACCCGAGAACGGGATTGCCGATCTTTATCCTCATATTGAGGAGGACGACCAGAAAGACAAAGAAAAGGCAGGCCGCCGACTGCGCCGCGAGCGTGATACCCGCGTCGAAGTATCTGTTGCGGAAGACATTTTCGTGGTAGTAGCCGTAGTGCCGGACCGCGTATATCGCGGCGGAAAATGTGAGGACGAAAATCAGCGCCGCGCACGGCAGGAGGGCGCGGTAATGCCTGTCGAGGACCGAGGTGAGCCCGCTCCGGAACCTCGCGAACAGCATACCCGCTATGAAGGCGGCCGTGGAGTTGTACCACCACTCCCCCCTGAACCAGTGCGACGATCTCAGGCCCGGGTCGTCATGACCATTGAAGAACGCGTACACGATCAGAATGACTGTGAATACGCACACGAGGACCAGGGCGGCATCTCTGTTCCTGATCAGTCGGAACGCCAGATAGAAGGCGAGGTACAGGACCACAATCTCGACGAAGAACCATCCGTTGCCGTTGATGAGGGTGAGCCCGGAGACGTCGGAAAGTGCCGCAGGCAGGCTGTATCTGACCCTGTAGACGAACACGTAGAGGAGAACGCCGAGCAGATTGACACACCAGAAGGGGATGAGGACCGTCGGAATCCGCTTCGTGAGGATAGACCTGAGATAGCCTTCCTTTTTGGAGAGGCTTGTGACCAGGCCAAACCCAGAGAAGAAGAAAAAGACAGCGGTAAACAGGATCCCCATGTCATTGAAGACAGTGACGGGACCCTTATATGTGACGCCGTATCCGGTGATCTGCTGGGTCACATGGTGGATGATGACGCCGACGCAGGCTGACGCCCGGATCATTTTCGCCTGGATGCTGTCGGGGAACTCAGGCGGGAGCCCGCGCTTCCCGGCGCTCTCCGCGCCAAGGAAGGTGATCGCGAGCAGTAATGCTGGATATATGAGCAGGATCATCGATTCCCTCTCCCGGATCAGAACGGATCATCCCGTTTCCGCAATAAACTGTATCCGTCCTTTCTGTCATCGATATTTCAGGTCACTTAATTTTGGTTATCATAGCAGATTTGATTTGTCTGAGGCAAGGCCGTCTCATTCATACCGCGGTTTTCCGGGCAGGGAAAAACCGGCTCCCGAATGCTCTTCGGAAACCGGCTGTTCTCTTTCCTGTCATATACATTATCCCGCGTCCGTATCGGTATGGTTTCTACCCCACGCCTTATACGTCTGCCATCTTCAGTGCATCGTTGAGATTGCTGACACTGTCCCGTATCTGCAGATCCACTCCCACCAGGCAGTGGATGTAGTAATCGCTCTTGCCTTTTTCCACGATGTCCAGCAGTCGTTCCACCGCGATCTTGCCGATCTTTTCATCATGGATTGAGACCGATGTCAGGGCAGGCGAGAAATACCTTGTGATTGGCATAGTGTCAAATCCGATCACGGAAATGTCCCGGGGAATTTTATAGTGGGAATACTTCAGGGCATTCATGACGCCGATCGCGATAACGTCATTGCAGACAATCAGAAGAGACGGGAGTTCCTGCATGTTCTTAATGAGCTCATGCATATCGGCATAAGCTCCGTCTGTTGTCGGCTTC
>CACYEN010000028.1 GCA_902773435.1 uncultured Lachnospiraceae bacterium
CTCCTGATGAAGCCGAGGCTGCTTGTCGGGGAGGATATCCTCAACGATCTTGACCTCAGGATGATCAGGACTGAGAGAGAGTACTTCGAAAAACTCGCGGAGGGAGGGACGGCGGTGATCCTTTCGTCGCCGAATCTGAGCGCGCTCCGTCAGCTCTGCGGGAGGATTCTGGTGTTGAGGTCGTCGTTCGACGAACAGGATCGAAAGAAAGTCCACCTTTTCGAAATGCAGTCGGATTGAGGGCACCCCGGGTTTCCTGTAAGATGATTTCATCAAAGAAAGGAGATACCTCATATGAAAAAGAGTGTTGTCAGTATTCTTCTCACAGCAGCGATGTCAATGAGCCTTTTCGCGGGCGCTGTCTCCGCGGACGAAGCGACCGAGTCCAGGTCCGGCCTCAAGATCGGCATGACGATCCCGGCGGTCAGCAGCGATTTCATGGTCGCGATTTCCGAAGCCCTTCAGGGTTATCTCACGGCTCAGGGCCACACGGTGCAGTTCGACTCCGCCGAAGGCGACCCGACCAAGCAGATCTCCCAGGTCGAGAATGACGCCCAGATGGGCTGCGACGCGATCGTCGTATGGCCGGTCAACGGCGAGGCCCTTTCCAGCACGGTGTCCCAGATCGTCGAGTCCGGTATCCCGGTTCTCGCGTTCGCGAACGACATCCCGGGCGCTTCCGCGTCCCAGATCGCCGCTGACGACAGGACCATGGGCGAAGCCCAGGCGGATATGGCAAGCGCGTGGATCGATGAGGTGTTTGCGGACGCCGGCGACGGCGAAGTTACCGTCTTCGTCATGACGGCGGCGAACACACCGCAGGCTGTCGAGAGAAGCGAAGGCATGCAGACCATCGCCGAGAAGAACAGCAAGGTCAACATGATCACGGGATCCGTCGACTGGGACAGCCCGAACGAGTCCAGGTCTCTTGTTGAGAATACGCTGCTCTCCAACCCCGATATCGATGTCATCATGGCTCCGGGCGTCACACCGACAGTTGCGGCCAACGCCTATATCATGAGCGGCGCTTCCACGATTGAAGACCTTTCCAAGTTCGCGGTCTTCGGCGTCGACCAGACCGAAGAAGTTGACTCCCTGATCCAGGCTTCCGTGAACAACGAGAGCGTTCTCCGCGGATCCATCTCCATGGGCTCCATCGCCGATACGGTCGCCGACTTCGCGAAGGCGATCCAGCCGTACCTCGATGGCGGCGATATGGAGGTCGTCCAGGGCGGCGCGTTCATGCTGACACCGGAGAGCTATGCGGGCGACGCGGCTTCCACAGCTGAGGAAGCGGCCTGATTCCGGACTTGAGTTAAGCAGCGACAAGGCTTTTCGGAGCTCCTGTGGGAAGCCACAGGGGCTCTTTCTTTAACCTGTTATACATAAGGAGACGAATATGGAGCAGAATGTCGTACTCACGATGAAAGACATTACCAAACTGTATCCTGGCGTCGTCGCACTCGATAAGGTGAGTCTGGAGGTCCGGGCGGGCGAAGTCCACGCGCTGCTCGGAGAGAACGGGGCCGGCAAGTCCACGCTGATCAAGGTGCTCTCGGGCGCGGTCAGGAATGACGGGGGCTCGATCGAACTCGGGGGACAGACCTTCCAGCACATGACGCCGCAGATTTCCCGCGAGAACGGCGTGGAAGTCATTTATCAGGAATACAACCTGATCCCGGGTCTTTCCGTCGCTGAAAATGTCTGCCTCGGCAGCCAGATGAAAGGCATCGTCGATCTCAGGCAGCAGATCAGGACGACCCAGGCGATCTTTGACGAATACAACATCCATCTGGATCCCCGTGCCCTGGTCGGCCAGCTTCCTCCCGCGAAGCAGCAGCTGGTGGAGATCGCGAAGGCCATTTCCAAGGATCCGAAGATCATCGTGATGGACGAACCGACGGCGCAGCTGACGATGGCGGAGGTAGAGAACCTCTACAAGATCATCGCCGACCTCAAGTCGAGGAACAAGGCGATCATCTACATCTCCCACCGTCTGGACGAACTCTTCGCGGTGACCGACTGCATCACGATCATGCGCGACGGCCAGTACGTGACGACCGTCAGGACGTCTGAGACGGACCGCGATGAGCTGATTTCGCTCATGGTAGGCCGTGAACTGAAAAACAGCGGTCCCCGCAGGAGCTATGCGGAGGATGAAGTCGTCCTCAGGGCGGAGAACGTCTCCGGCTACTCCAACACGGAGTGCTCGTTTGAGTTGAAGAAGGGCGAGATCCTCGGCGTCGCCGGACTTGTCGGCGCGGGGAGGACGGAGCTCATGCGCGTGATCTTCGGTGCGGATAAGAAGCTTGGCGGACAGGTCTATGTCAAGGGAAAACCGGTTGAGATCAGGAGTCCGGAGCAGGCGATCGCGAACGGCATCGGCCTCATCCCGGAGGACCGGAAGATGCAGGGCTGCTTCCTCAACCAGTCGATCGAGTGGAACATTTCCATGGGAAACATCCGCAGCCTCACGACCGGAAGGCTTGTCGACGAGAAGAAGATCGAAGCGGCGGGGGAGGAGTACCGGGAACTGCTGAACATCAAGACGCCGTCGACAAAGCAGCTGGTGAGAAACCTCTCCGGCGGAAATCAGCAGAAGGTTGTCCTTGCGAAGGTGCTTCTCGCGAATACGGACATCGTCATCTTCGACGAGCCCACCCGCGGCATCGACGTCGGCGCGAGAGCGGAGATCTACGCGCTGATGGACAGGCTGGTCAGCGAAGGAAGATCGATCATCATGGTGAGCTCCGATATGGAAGAGCTGCTGGGAATGTCCGACAGGATCATCGTTCTTTCGGAGGGCAGGATTACAGGCGAACTGGCAAGAGAGGAATTCTCCCAGGAGACAATCCTCAGCATGGCTTCCACTAACTGACAGGAGGAGAGGAAGATGGAAAATTCTAAATTCAAATCATTTATCAAGAGCAATATGATGTGGGTCATCCTGATCCTTATCGTCGTCATCTTCGCGTTCCTCTCGCCGAACTTCCGGTCGTTCAGGAATATCATGAACATCCTGACGCAGAACGCGTACTTCATCGTCGCCACGATCGGTGTCGCGATGATCATGATCAGTGGAGGTACCGACCTCTCGGTCGGACAGATCCTGGCGGTCGTCGGCGTCTGCATCGCGCTGTTTATGCAGAACGCGGGCTTTCCGGTCCCGGTCGCCGTCGCTCTCGGCATCCTGATCGGCGTCGTGCTCGGAGGCTTCAACGGGGCTGCGGCCAATATCCTGAAAATCCATCCGATGATCGTCACGCTGGCGACCATGACGATGTTCAAGGGTATCTCCTATATCCTGTCCCAGTCCAAGTCGTTCTATAATTTCGCCCCCAGTTATCTGGCGATCGGCCAGGGGCGCATCGGGACTGCTAATTTCCCGGTCACCTTCCCGGTGATCATCGCGGTCGTCGTCGCTCTCGTGATCCACTTCATCCTCTCGAAGACCTGCTTCGGGCGCTTCATCTACGCGGTGGGCGGCAACCCGGAGACGGCGAGACTGGCAGGCATCAACGTCGCGAAGATCAAGCTGCAGACATTCATGCTCGCCGGCGTGCTGTTCGGCATCTCCGCGGTGATCCTGACGTCCCGCGGCGGCTCCGCGAGCTCCCTCATCGGCCCCGGCGTCGAGTTCGACGCGATCACGGCCTGCGTGCTCGGCGGCGTCTCCTTCATCGGCGGCGCGGGCCGCGTCTCCGACGCCGTCGTCGGCTGCCTGATCCTCGGTGTCCTGACGAACGGAATGCAGATGATCGGACTCGACGTCTACTCGCAGTACGTCGTGAAGGGCATCATCCTGATGGCCTCCATCGGATACGATACCTTCCAGCAGAACGCGAAGGTGAGGAAGAAGGCCGCGTAACAGCCGGCCCGATATCGGAAGAAATAAAAACGACGGACAGGGGAAGCCCTTCCGCCCCGCCGGGGAGACCCGGCAGGGCGGGGGGACTTCCCCTTCTTTCACTCCGTGTGGTATGATTGTCTGGTAATCCGTCGGGAGATGCGGTCCGCCGCTTATGAAAGGAAGGATGGAGATGAATAGAATCGGTGTCGGTATCATCGGATGCGGAAGAATTACCGAGCGGAGACACGCTCCGGAGTACGCCAGCCACAAATTCGCGAAGATCATCGGCTATTTCGACGAGCGCCAGCAGAAGGCGGAAGCCCTGGCCTCACAGTACGGGGGCAGGGTCTATGACTCGCTCGACGAACTCCTCGCGGACCCGGCGATCGGCGCGGTCAGCGTCTGCGTCGCAAACAACGCCCACGCGGAGATCTCCATCCGCGCCCTCAACGCCGGCAAGCACGTGCTTGTCGAGAAGCCGATGGCGATGACCGTGGAGGACTGCCTCGCGATGATCGATGCCGCGAAGCAGAACGGAAGATTCCTCATGGTCGGCCAGAACCAGCGCTTCAACACCGGCCACATCCGGGCGAAGGAGCTCATCGGGCAGGGGATCATCGGAAAGCCGCTGACGTTCAAGACGACGTTCGGCCACGGCGGGCCCGAGCGGTGGTGCGCCGAGGACGACGGCACCGGCAGGATCTCCACCGACATCTGGTTCTTCGATAAGAACATCGCGGCGATGGGCGCGATGGCCGACCTCGGCATCCACAAGACCGACCTCATACAGTACCTGCTCGGAGAGAAGATCGTGTCGGTGTCCGCCAAGATCATGACGCTGGACAAGAAGAAGTCGGACGGCAGGCTGATCGAGCTCGAGGACAACGCGGTCCTCATCTATACGATGGAGAGCGGCGTCGTCGGAACCATGACCGTGAGCTGGACCTATTACGGCGAGGAGGACAACTCCACGGTGATCTTCGGCACGAAGGGCGTCATGCGGCTCTACGACAATTCGCCGCACACCATCCAGATCAACACGGACCGGGGCGACCACATCTACTACGACCTCGACACAATGATGACGAATCAGAACCAGATCGAGTCGGGCGTCATCCGCGAATTCATCGACGAGATCCGCGACAGCAACTGGAAGAGCGCCGCCGGGGAGATGGAGGTCAACGCGATTCGCGCGATTCTGGCGGGCTTCGAGTCGAGCAGGCTCGACAGGACGATCACGCTTTAAAAGACGCCATCCGCAAAAAGACGTTCCGGCTTTTTTCGGAGCGGCGCCGGTATACCGCGCGACCTGAACGCTTTATTTCCGCTGACCGGCGGAAATGAAGCGTTTTTTATCTGCCCTTTATTTCAATAGAATAAAAAGCGGAAATATGATTTCAGCGAAGGAAAAGGGAAGGAGACCGGAGATGAATCTTTGCTTCAGCACGGAAGCTGTCGATCTCGACAACCAGGCGCCGAACAGGAACAGGAGAGAGAGCAGGTATTTCTGGGATGAGCTGAATCACCTGATCGCGGCAGGCGGTTTCTGCCGGATCGAGATCCCCTACGAGCCCAAGTGGGACTTCGGGGGCAGGTCCGGCATCCCCCGCACGAAGCGGTCCATGACGACCAAGTTCGGGACGGTCGCGGGGTATGCTGCATTTTTGAGGGAGAACGGGATCACGGGCGGAATCGCATGTATCCATATGAACCCTTCCCTCTTTGCTTCGTCGGGAATCCTGCCGATGTATCTCGGGGCGTCGAAGCACTACGCGGAGGAGGCGGTCGAAACGGCCGCAGAGGCCGGCTGCGGGATCGTCACGCTGACGGCGACGCCCCCGTATTTCGCCTCCGGGAAGCTGATCGGGGACGGGACAGAGGAGGACTTCCTCGCCGCCGTGGCCGGTGTGATCGCGGACCTTGCGGCATACGCCGGGGAGAAGGGGGTCACGCTCTGCGTGAAGAATGAATACTGGACCCTTGTGAGAGGAGAGAAGATCCATGACTTTGTTGAAAAGCTTCCGGCTTCGGTCATGCTCGACGTCGACACCGCGAACCTTAAGATCGCGGGGGCCGATCCGGCGGAGATGATCCGGAAATGCGCCGGAAGAATCGGGGTCGTGCATATCACCGATACCGCCTTCACGGATACGGAGGAGGCCTGGAAGACGGCTCTCCCGGAGTATCCGCCGGCAGGAGCGACGAAGGTGTTCCGCGACCCCGGGGACGGGGAGATCGACTTCTCAGGGATCGCCGCGGCGCTGGAAGAGACCGGCTATGACGGCCTCGTCGTTTTCAATCCGAAGGACTCCTGCGACATCAGCCGGTCGATCCTGAGATCCCGCTGGTTCGCGGACCATGTGTTCCGCTCCGGCGCGACCGTGAATTCGGCGATGACCGCGAAAGAGAACATGACCGCTTGTCACAGTGCGAAAGAAGTTTCAGGAGGAAGACCGGAATGGAACAGAATATAAGACTGTCTCACATGAGCCACTGGAAGACCGTGCCCTACCGGCAGATCGGCAACTTTCGGGAATTCTACTACGAGGACAGGTCCAATAACTGCTACTATATGGACTGGGACCGCATCCTCCGCTACCACAGGGCGACCGGCTACGAGGGAATTGAGCTCGCGCCCTGGGATCTCGGCGAGATCCTTGGCCTCTTCGGGACGCCGGCCGAGTACACCGCGTTCGCGAAGGATCATGGAATCGAGGTCAGCGGCATGTTCCACGGCTGCAACGACTCCCACATCGCCGGGAAGCACGGGGATGTTGTGGCAGCGGGGAAGCGGGCCGTCGATACGCTCGCGGCGTTCGGGGGAAAGCACCTGAACACGTGCCCCGGCAACAACTACTACGGGAACGGGCCGCTCGACGTCGAGGGCCTTCGGAACATCGCTTCCTGCCTGGACGAGATCGGCGAGTACGCGGAGTCGAAGGGCATCGCGGTCGGCATCCACAACGAGTTCTTCTGCGTCACGAACAGGGAGAACCACAGGCAGCTGATCGAGCTCACGAACCCGAAGTACGTCCACTACTGCCTCGACACGGCCCAGGTCGCCCTGATGGGAGACGACCTGATCGATTTCTACGATACCTACAGGGAGCGCATCGCAACGTTCCACTTCAAGGACACCGCGGACATCGGCGTCCCGGACGAAATCCGCTACGACAGGGACGTCGAGATCAGGGATGACGGGCACAGGTGGTTCTGGGAGCCCGGTGAGGGCATCCTTCCCCTGGAGGAGCTGTGGAGACACATGAGGGACTACGGCTTCAGGGGATGGCTCACGGTCGAGGACGACGGCTCGCCGGACTACCTGGCGGCCATGGCGCTCTCGTCATACTATATCAACGAGAAGCTCGGAAAGATCTACAGGTGATCAGGCGCTGCGCCGCGGACTCCGGCGCGCCGGCCCTTTAGGGGGAGCGCCGACAGCGTACCCGGAAGAACATGAACATACAAGGAGGCAGGAAAATGACAGGAAAAATCGGTATCGGCATCATCGGATGCGGCACAATCGCGGACGTCTACATGACGAACATCACACAGCACTATGAGAATGTCGAACTCCTCGCAGTCGCCGACCTCCTCGCGGCGAAGGCCGCCGAGGCGGCGGAGAAGTACGGGGTCCCGAAGGCCTGCACCGTCGAGGAACTCCTTCAGGTCCCCGGGATTGAGATCGTCCTCGACCTGACGATCCCTGCCGCCCACTACAGTGTCAATAAGCAGATCCTCGAGGCGGGAAAGCATGTGTACTGCGAGAAGCCCCTCGCGCTGAATCTCGCGGAAGCCGAGGAGCTCATCGCGCTCGCGGCGGAGAAGAACCTGATGTGCGTGAGCGCCCCGGACACCTTCCTCGGGGCAGGTATCCAGCAGAGCAGGGCCGTCATCGACAGCGGGGCCATCGGGAAGCCGGTGTCATTTACCGCGAATATGACCTGCGCCGGCCACGAGCTCTGGCATCCGAACCCGGGCTTTTACTACAGGCAGGGCGGCGGCCCGATGTTCGACATGGGTCCCTACTACATGACCGCGCTCATCTACCTCCTCGGGCCGGTGAAGAAGGTGTCCTGCTTTACGGCGGCGGGCCGCCCGGTCAGGAATATCCTCGGAACCATGACGGAGACGGAGGTTCCGACGATCTACACCGGCATCATGGAATTCGCCTGCGGGGCGATCGGCACGGTCACGATGAGCTTCGACACATGGAAGTCCTCGCTCCCCTGCATCGAGATCTACGGGACGAAGGGGTCGCTCTCGGTCCCGGATCCGAACGGGTTCAACGGCCCGGTGAAGGTGTTCGACGGCACAAAGCTCCAGGGGATCGTCGACGCCGTCGAAGAGCCGCATCCCGCCAGACTGATCGCGATGGTCACGAACCAGGGAAACTGCGAGTCCGAGGCGGTGATGGAGTTCCCGGAGAACCCGGAACCGAGAAGCAACATGAGGGCCTTAGGCGTCTCGGATATGGCGCAGGCGCTCATCGACGGGCGGGAGAGCCGCATGAGCGGACCGATCTCCCTCCATGTGGTTGAAGCCCTGAACGCGTTCGAGGAGTCCGCGAAGAGCGGGCAGTGCTACGAAATGAAGACGACCTGCGCGGCGACGGAGCCAATGGGGAAGGACTGGGAGCTCTGGGAAGTAAAATAACCGTCATCCCGGCGGATATTTCTGGTATGATAGGGGCGGGGATATCACCCGGGGAGGCAGCGCATGTCCAGAAAAAATGCCAGAAATACCAGAGGCCGCATCATCTCCGCGGCCTGGAAGCTCTTCTATGAGAACGGATACGGCGAGACGACAATCGAAGACATCATTTATGAGTCAGGGACCTCGAGGGGGTCGTTCTACCACTATTTTGACGGGAAGGACGCGCTTCTCGGCACACTCGCCTACGTCTTCGACGAAAAGTACGAGGAACTGAAGACGTCGCTCGACCCGAAGCTCGACGCTGTCGGAAAGCTGACCTATCTCAATCACGAGCTCTTCGCCATGATCGAGGAGAGAATCTCCATCGACCTGCTGACGCGCCTGCTCTCGACGCAGCTGACCGCGTCGGGGGAGAAGCAGCTGCTGGACCGCAACCGCACCTATTTCCGGCTGCTGAGGAGCATCGCGGGAGAGGGGAGGAAGAGCGGCGGGCTCCGGAGCGACTACACCGAGAACGACATCGTCCGCGCCTACGCCCTCTGGGAACGGGCGCTTCTCTACGACTGGTGCCTGAGCCGGGGGGAGTACTCCCTCGTCTCGTACACGGACCGGATGACACCGGTCTTTCTGGAGAGCTTCCGGGGAGACGGGGCGTGACAGGATCCCGCTTCGGAGACGGAAGAGCCGCGTAAGAAGGATGATGACTGAACAGAAATTCAGATTCCGTATCCGTGCAAGTCTGTTTTCTGTACTATGAGTTTTAATTGAAAATAAAGGAAATATTGCGTTTATGACAGAATCATGTACAGTATATATTCTGTACATGATTCTGTATTTTATTCTTGCATAGAGTATGGTATAATCTGTTCGTTTTTAGTCCGCGCCGCCCCTTTTTCCGGGGGAGACGACGCGGCCGCGCGGAGAATCCTGTCACTTCCGCGCGAAATCCATTTTCATGAGGAGTATATTATGACTACCGCACAAACCATTATCATCATCACCATCGTCGCCTACCTCTTAGTCATGCTGATGGTCGGCGTCATCTTCAACCGCAGGGGCGCTGCCGACACCTCCGACGGATTCTACATCGGCGGCCGTGCGCTCGGCCCGCTTGTCACCGCGATGAGCGCCGAGGCGTCCGATATGAGCAGCTACCTGCTGATGGGGCTCCCGGGCCTCGCCTATCTCGCCGGTCTCGCGGAAGTGACGTGGACCGCGCTCGGTCTCTCGATCGGCACATATCTGAACTTCCTGCTGGTATCGAGACTTCTGCGCCGCTACTCCGAGAGGCTCGGGGCGTTCACGATCCCCGAATATTTTTCCAACCGCTACGGCGACAGGAAGCACGTGATCTCCTGCATCGCCGCGCTGATTATCCTGATCTTCTTCGTCCCCTACACCGCTTCGGGATTCAAGGCGGTCGGGACACTGTTCAACTCGCTGTTCGGAGTTGAGTACCATATCGCCATGCTGTTCGGCGCCGTCATCATCATCGCTTACACGACGCTGGGCGGGTTCCTCGCCGTCTCGACGACGGACCTGATCCAGAGTATCTTCATGACGATCGCGCTCGTGATCATCGTGTTCTTCGGCATAAGCCAGGCGGGAGGACTCGGGGCGGTCGCCGAGAACGCCAGGGCGCTTCCGGGCTACCTGAACATCACGCAGGGCTATGTCGCGTCCGAAGGAGCTGCCGGGAGCTTCGGGCTCCTGTCGATCGTCTCCACGATGGCGTGGGGCCTCGGCTACTTCGGAATGCCGCATATCCTTCTCCGCTTCATGGGAATCCGCAACGCAGAGGAACTCAAGATCTCGAGAAGAATAGCCGCCGTGTGGGCTGCCGTTTCCATGGCCGCCGCGATCTTCATCGGCGTCATCGGCTACAGTGTGTCGGTGACGGGGAAGATCCCGTTCCTCACAACGAGTTCCGAATCCGAGACAATCATCATCCAGCTCGCGAACTTCATGAGCCAGCACGGCGTGATCCTCGCCCTTGCGGCCGGCATCATCCTCGCCGGAATCCTCGCCGCGACGATGTCGACGGCGGACTCGCAGCTGCTCGCTGCCGCGTCCTCGGTCTCCGAGGATCTTATGCAGGATTTCTTCGGAATAAAGATGTCACAGAGGGCCAAGATGATCGCCGCAAGGGCGACGGTTATCGGTATCGCGTTCGTTGCGATCGCCCTCGCCTGGAACCCGAACAGCTCGGTCTTCCGCGTCGTCTCCTTCGCCTGGGCCGGCTTCGGCGCGACCTTCGGCCCGACGATGCTGCTGTCGCTCTTCTGGAGGCGGTCGAACCGCCAGGGCGCTGTCGCCGGACTGATCGCGGGCGGCGTGACGATATTCGTGTGGAAGTTCGTAATCGCCCCGATGGGCGGAGTGCTCGCGATCTATGAACTGCTTCCCGCGTTCATCATCAGTCTTGTCGTCAACGTGGTCGTGAGCCTTGCGACGGCGCCCCCGGAGCAGGAGATCACCGAGATCTACGACGAGGTGCGCAGGAGATAATAAAGAGCAGTGACAACGGGATCCCGCGCGGCCTGCCTTGCCGCGCGGGGTTTTACGGGGACGGTCACATCATCCCGGTTTCGCGAAAGAAGCGGCCCCGGGGGATGGGTGCCGTCCCTTTTTCGCGCATTTGCCCGGATATCGCCGCATTGAAAAAAAGGGGGCGATGGGGTATTATAAAGTGGGATTTTATTAACCGGCCGCGGAACACTCATCATCCGCGGCCCCGGAAGAGAAGGCATTTTGCGTTATGAAAAAGATCACAGTCCTGTTTATAAGTCTGATTCTGACTGTTTCCGCGGTCTGCAGCGCGTCCGCGGACGATTTTTACTCCCCCGAAGAGTATGGGGAAGTCCTGTCCGGTGAGGATTTCTTCGGCGGAGACGTATCCGGCGGTTCCGCGGAGGTCGTTGAGGAGGACGTCCTCCTCGGGGATCCCGGATCAGGGGAATCCGGGGGCTTCTTTGACGGGAGTTCCGGCCAGGACGCTGATCCAGTGGACTTTTTTGACGGGAGTTCCGACCCGGACGCTGATTCCGGTGAGTTCCCCGCGGAGGACGCCGATCCGGATGCGGTTTTCGGGGACGCCGGCGGCTGGGGAGAGGATCCGCCGGGGACAGCTTCCGCTGAGGAGGCCAGCGACGGCGCCGCGGGATCCGGCGAGGCAGAGCCCGCCGGCGGGGAAGCCCTGTTTGCCGATGAGCCCGATATGCTGGCCGACGGGCCGGATGAGGCGCTCACCGACGAACCTTTCGGCGAAGAAGACGCCGGCTTTGAGGAGGATGTCCTGATCTTCGACGAGACCGTGGGATCCGGGCTCGTCGGAGAAGGCCCTGACGGAACGTCTGAGCTGGGCATGGTGTTGACCGTGATGCTGCACCTCGATGGCGGATATGAATGGCGGAATACGGGGGGCGACTGGATTAAGGACAGGGGACCCCTGACCCTGACGTGCGCCCCGGGGACGGTCATCGGCGGGTCCTTCAGTCTGCCGGAGAACGAGTGGATCGAGGATGAATCCGTTTACAGGTTTTCGGCGGACGCGAATAATAAGGTGTTCGGCGGATGGCAGACGGAAGACGGGACACGGGTGTCCGACGGCTATGTCATTCAGGCGGACGTGGACTTCTATGCCCGCTGGGTCGAGGTTATCAACGTGAATTTCCAGCCCACGGGGGGTGAGTTCGAGGGGGATCCCAGCGCGCGGGTTCTCACTGAGGATGACCTTGACCGGAGCGTCCTCGAGGCGGCGCCGCTGGTATACTGGCCTGACGGGTCGCACAGTTTCCAGGGCTGGACGGAGGACAGCCAGGGAGGGTATTATACGGACCCGGATCTGGAACTGATCGACGAAACCGTCCTGGTGGAGGACGTACGGGATAAGTATCTGTACGCGGTCTGGAATTCCCCGGTCACGGGGATCGAACTTGACCGCTCGTCCGCTTCTCTGGTGAAGGGGGAATCACTCCAGCTCTCGGAGACGATATCCCCGCCGGATGCCTCCTGCCAGGAGGTGATCTGGAGTTCGGACAACGAGGCGGCCGCCACGGTCGATTATTTTGGTTACGTGACGGCTGTGGGCAGCGGGACGGCGACGATCACAGCGACGACAGAAGACGGCGGGAAGACGGCGTCGTGCGGGATCACGGTGACAGTCCCCGTCACGGGCGTCACTCTCAACACGACGAGCGCGACTGTCGCCAGGGGAGGGACGATCCAGCTGACGGCGACGGTGAAACCGAAAGACGCCACCGACAGGAACGTGACATGGTCGTCAAACAGGACCTCGGTGGCGACAGTCAGCGGGGGAGGCCTTGTCGAAGCCGTCGGAGAGGGGACGGCGACGATCACGGCGACGACAGAAGACGGCGGGAAGACGGCGTCGTGCGAGATCACAGTGTTCTCTGTCGCCAGTCCGGTGATTAAGAGCATAACAAACACCGCGGACGGAGCGGTCCTGAAGTGGGGGCCCGTGCAGGACGCGTCCGGCTATGAGATCTATCGCGACGGTTCGAGCATAAAGAAGATCACCTCGGGATCTGCTCTCAGTTATACGGACACGGGCGCAAAGCCGGGAACGGCGTATACGTACACGATGACCGCATACCGGACTGTCGGGGGGGAATCCTATGAGAGCGAACCTTCGGAAGGGGTCGCCCACTGTTTCCTGGCTGCGCCGTCGATTTCGAACATCGTCAATATCTCCACCGGAGTAAAGCTCACGTGGGGGAAGGTCACGGGCGCCGCAGGCTATTACCTGTACCGTGGAAGCACGAGGATCAAGACGCTGACAGGCACGACCTATACGGATACCGCGGCCGCGAACAATACGAAGTACACCTATAAGCTCTACGCCTATAAGACCGTGGCCGGGAAGACGTTCAAGAGCGCCGTCTCCGCGGAGAAGGTGATCTATTACATCTCCCGCCCGTCCCTTACGTCAGTGGAGAGCGTGTCCTCAGGCGTGAAGATCACCTGGCCGAAGATCGCCGGGGCGAGCGGATATTACGTCTACAGGGAAAGCACGAGGATCAGGACGATCAGTTCGGGTTCCACGCTCACCTATACGGATACCGCCTCGAAGACCGACGGGACGAAGTACACGTACAAGATCTACGCCTTCAAGAACGTGGATGGCACGATCTACAAGAGCACCGTGTCCGCGACGAAATTCACCTACTTCATGTCCCGCCCGGCGATCTCCTCGGCGGTGAACAGCGCGGCCGGCGCGATGACCGTCACGTGGGGGAAGAACGCGAAGGCGAACGGCTACCAGGTGAAGTATGTCCTCGGGACGACGGAGAAGACGGTGACGGTGAGCAGCGGATCGACCGTGTCGAGGAAGATCACGGGCCTCACGAAGGGCAGCTCCTATAAGGTCTATGTGAGGAGCTTCAAGACGGTCTCCGACAAGAAGTATTTCAGCTCCTGGAGCGCGTACAAGACCGTCAAGATCACGAAGTAGAGGCGCGAAGCAGAGGCTGCGCGCGAAGATATGGGAACAGCGGCGGAAACAGCAGGTTTCGCCGCTGTTTTTTCGGGCGCACCCGGAGACGCGGATTTCCGCATGCTGCAGGAAAATTTCTGTTTGTACAGTGCCGCGCGCATGATATAATAATGATAATTGCTCAGGAAACTGTGCCCCTTGGAGGCATTTTTCGGGCAATATTACTGCGGTTCCGGCTGGTTCCCACGGGATGAACCGGATACTTTCATAAAAATCAGGAGGAATGGATATGGGCAGACTTTTAACTCTGATGACATCACAGTGGGCGGATCTTGATCTTGAGACGATGTGCAAAACCGCTAAAGAGATGGGCTACGACGGCATCGAGATCGCGTGCCAGGGCAAGCACCTCGATGTCAAACGCGCCGCCACGGATATGGCTTACGTCCAGGAGATCAAGGACCTCCTCGCGAAGTACGACCTCAAGTGCTATGCGGCGGCTTCCCATATAATCGGCCAGTGCGTCGGCGACTACAACGATCCGCGTCTCAACAATTTCGCGCCGCCCGAACTCGCCGACAAGCCGGATGAAATCCGCGCGTGGGCGATCGAGACGATGAAGCTGGTCCCGGTGGCCTGCAAGAACCTCGGAATCAAGGTCTCGACCGGATTCGTCGGTTCCCCGATCTGGAAATATATCTACAGCTTCCCGCAGACGACCGAAGAGATGATCGAAGCCGGCTTCCAGGAGATCTACGATCTGTGGTGCCCGATCCTCGACGTCTTCAGGGAATGTGACGTCAAGTTCGCGCTGGAAGTCCATCCGGGCGAGATCGCGTTCGACTACTACTCCACGAAGAGACTGCTCGAGAAGTTCAAGGATCGTCCGGAATTCGGCCTCAACTTCGACCCGAGCCACCTTCTGTGGCAGGGGGTCACGCCGCACGTCTTCCTCAACGACTTCATCGACCGCGTCTATCACGTCCACATGAAGGACGTCGGCGTCATGTATGACGGCAGGGTCGGCGTGCTCGGCTCCCACATCGATTTCGGCGATCTGAGAAGGGCCTGGAACTTCCGCTCCCTCGGACACGGCAACGTCAATTTTGAGGAGATCATCCGCGTGCTCAACGCCTATGACTATCAGGGACCGCTCTCTGTCGAGTGGGAGGATTCCGGCATGGACCGTATCGCCGGCGCTACGGAAGCCGCGGCATTTGTGAGAAAGGTAGACTTCGCGAAGTCCGACGTCAAGTTCGACGCGGCGATCGCGAACTGAGATCTGTGTTGAAGAAAAAAAGAGGTTATCGGATATGAGAAAGAATCTGACATACGGTATGGTCGGCGCGGCACTTGACTCCTTTATCGGTGCTGTGCACCGCGTCGGCGCGGGCTTTGACGGGATCGCGTTCCTTGCGGCCGGCTGCTTCAGCCGGAACCCGGACAAGAACCGCGAGTGCGGGGAGTTCTATCACCTCGACATGAGCCGCGTATACGGCTCCTATGAGGAGATGGCCGAGGCGGAAGGGAAGAGAGAGGACAAGATCGACTACGTGATCATCTCCGCCCCGAACAACGCCCACTATGTGACCGCGAAGGCGTTCCTTGAGAACGGCATCAACGTCTTCTGCGAGAAACCGCTCTGCTTCGAGGTCGCGGAGGCCGAGGAACTCAAGAAGCTCGCCGGGGAGAAGGGTTTGCTCTTCCTGGTCAATTACTCCTATTCGGGAAATGTCATGGTCAAGGAAGCCCGTGAACTCGTAAGATCCGGTTACATCGGCGACGTGATCAACGTCAACGCCGAGTATCTCCAGGAGTACCTTGTCGACGACATCGGCAAGGGCGACCAGACGATGAACAAGCTCTCCTCCTGGAGGAAGAATCCCGAGATCGCCGGCATCTCCAACTGCGTCGGCGACATCGGCTCCCACATCGAGCACACGGTCGCCTATATGACCGGCCTTCACCTGAAGAGAGTCGCCGCGAAGCTCGACTACTTCGGACAGCCGCTTGACCTCAACGCCAACATCCTGGTCGAGTTCGACAACGGCGCCCACGGCGTCTTCTGCTCGTCCCAGGTGTGCGTCGGCCACATGAACGGCCTTGTCGTCCGCCTCTTCGGCACCGAGGGCGCGATCGAGTGGCACGAGGAGGAGCCGAACGTCCTCTTCGTGACGAAGAAGGGCCAGCCGATGCAGACCTACCACAGGGGCATGGCGTACATCGCCGAGAAGGCGGCCGCCATGAGCCGCATTCCGGCCGGACATCCGGAAGGCCTCTATGAAGCTTTCGCGAACATGTACAAGAGCTGGCACAACGCGATCCTGAAGCAGGTCAACGGCGAGGAGCTGACCGCGGATGATCTCGACTTCCCGAACATCGACGACGGCATCTCCGGCGTGAAGTTCATCCATGCGGCGGTCGAGAGCAGCAACAGCGACGCGAAGTGGGTGGAACTGTAAGAAGTAAGACAACAGAGGGTGTCAGTGAGAGCGGATCCCTTCCGGAAGGAGGGATCCGCCCCCTTCTGCCGAAAGCAGAGCGGATTAACATGCTGTTCATAACGGAGGAATCCGCGCGGGAGGTGCGTGATGAGAGAAACAGTTGAGGATATCAAAAACAGGCGAAGCGTAAAGGAGTACAGCAAAGAACAGATCACCGACGAGGAGCTGATGCAGGTCATCGAGGCGGGAATGAACGCCCCGTCAGGCGGCAACAGGCAGCCCGCCGTCTTCATCGTCGTTCAGAACCGGGAGTGGATCGACAGGCTCTGCGCGCTGAACGCGAAGATCGCCGGCGCGCCGGCGGGCTGGGACGTCTTCTACGGGGCGCCCACGGTCATCGTCGTCGCGGCTGACGCGTCGTCCCCGGACGCCGTCAAGGACGGGTCGCTCGCGATCGGCAACATGCTGAATGCCGCGTACGCGCTCGGGCTCGGCGGCAGATGGATCAACAGGGCGGACGGCATGCTCGAGGATGAGCTCGGGAAGCAGCTGCTCGCCGAAGCGGGCTACGAGGGTGAGTATATCGGCGTCGGAAACGTGATTCTCGGTTATCCCGCGAACGGGTTCCCGGGACCACTGGCCCACAAGGAGAATTATTATAAGATTATCCGCTGAGGCGGGAACATATGGGGATTAGGAGGGGCAGTGCCGGAAGGCGCTGCCTCTTTTGCGCGCAGGGAAAGTTCAAACCGGAACTGCCGGCGCTTCGGGGGAGAGACGGAACCGGGAATGGAGTTGAGCGTTCCTTTAATAGAACAGTATGGTCGAATGTGTCGTGTTTCATCCTTCCGGATGCTGATAGACTTATCTTGTAAAAATGTGTGAAGCCAAGGGAAGCGCGAGGTGAAAATGACCAGAAAGAATGGACTGTTTCGGCCGGTCGACATGACGGTGGGAGAGCCGTGGAAGCAGATCGTCATTTTTATGATTCCCCTGCTCATCGGCAATGTCGTGCAGCAGCTCTACAACACAGTGGACAGCATCGTCGTCGGCCGCTTTCTCGGGGACGACGCGCTCGCTGCCGTCGGGAGCGCGGGCCCGATCGTCAACCTTCTGATCGTTCTCTTCGTCGGAATCGGTATGGGGGCGAGCATCATGGTCGCACAGTACCTGGGGGCCGGAGACAGGGAAGGCGTGTCGCGGTCGGTCGGAAACTGCGTCGTGATGATCGTCATCGCCGCGGCGCTCGTGACCGGGATCGGCCTTCTGATCGCGCGCCCGCTTCTTACGGCGCTCAACACGCCGGCGGTCCTGATCGACAACTGCGCGCTGTATCTCCGGATCCTGCTCTCGGGCAGCATCGGGCTCGGCTTCTACAATATTCTGTGTGGAGTTCTGCGCGGCATGGGGGATTCGATATCCGCGCTGATCTATCTCATCATCGCCTCCGTCCTCAATATTATCCTCGACGTCCTGTTCGTCGCCGGATTCGGGATGGGCGTGGAGGGCGCGGCTCTCGCGACCATCATCGCGCAGGGACTGTCCGCCGTTCTGTGCGTGCTGAAACTGATCCGGATGAAGGATGTCTTCGATTTCGACAGGAAATACCTTCGCATCGAGAGAGACTACACGGGCGGCATCCTGCGGCTCGGCGTTCCCTCCGGGGTGACGCAGGTCATTCTTTCGATGTCGATGATTCTGGTGCAGGCGCTGAACAACCGGTTCGGAGCGACATTTATCGCCGCCAGCGTCATCTGCTCCCGCATCGACGCCTTCGCCATGATGCCGGCGATGTCGTTCGGAAATGCGATGACGACGTACGCCGGCCAGAACATGGGCGCGGGAAATATCTGCCGCACGGAGGAAGGCGCGAAGCAGGGAATCATCCTGGCTGTCGCGACGTCCGGCGCGATCGGAGCGCTGCTCTGCGTGCTCGGCAGGCCGCTCGCCTCGATCTTCACGGATACGGAGGAGATCGTCGTCATGAGCCAGCGCTTCATACGGATTCTCTCCCTGGGCTATATGGGCCTTGCCGGTGTTCACTGCATGGCGGGCGTTATGAGAGGGGCCGGCGAGACGCTGGTGCCGATGTGGCTGTCGATCATCCAGCTCTTCGGGATGAGGGTACCCCTCGCGTATCTTCTCTGCTACCTGACGAGGAGTCCGGAGCTGCCGTACGGTGTCAAAGAGATGACATACGTCTCGCTGCTGATGTCATTTGTTCTCGGGTGCCTGATGCACTGGCTCGTCTACAGGCAGGGGAAGTGGAAGGCGAAGGTCGTCGCGGGGAGAAATCAGCGCGCGACGGCTGTCGGCCTGTCGGAGGAGCAGACAGAAATATTCCCGGAACCGACGGAGGTGTTCCGGGAATAGAGCAGAGCCGCAATACGCTTTTCGTGTCCTTTTTATTTCCTTGCCTTGTTCAGCTCGATCCACATGTTTCTCATCCTGAGCAGGTCCTTGTCGAGATCTCTGTAGAGATCCAAGTAGTACGGATACAGCTTGTCGTAGACGTCCGCCCACTCGTCCACCGGCTGGATGACTTCCCTGATGCCGATCAGCTCGCTGATGGTCTTCGTGAGATCCGGGAACACGCCGACCGCGTGTCCGGCGATCAGGACATCGCCGAACGGGACGTCGCCCGATTTTTCGTCGAGAAGCAGCACCGGGACGCGCAGCATGGAAGCCTTGATCTCAGACCAGGTGCGGCTCTTGGAACCTCCTCCGGTGATGCGGAGCGAGCTGATGGAAGCCCCCCCGGTCTCCCGGATCGTCTGGATGACGTGGCGGAGGGCGAATGCCGTGCCCTCGAACACGGAGCGCAGAATGTCTTCGTGGCTCGTGTCGAGTGACATGCCGATGAACATGCCTCTCGCGTGGGAGTTCCACAAGGGGGCGCGCTCACCGAGCAGGTACGGGAAGAACATGACACCGTTGCTCCCGGCGGGAACCCTGCGGGCGAGTTCGTTCATGTGGTTGTAGACGTTGAGCCCGTTCGCGTCGGCGTAGGCCTGTTCCGGCTGGCCGAGAGCCCCGATATACCACTTGAGGGCGGCGCCGGAGGTGTTGATCGGCGCGTCGAAGACATAGGGCATACCCTCGATCGAGGTCGGCTTCGTGACGACCGGGATATTGCAGGCGCTCTGCCTGTCGCTGCCGACGAAGACGAGGGAGGTCGTCCCGGAGGATTCGCTCGCGTCACCGAGCTTCGAGAGGCCGGTCGCGTACATCGAGGTCAGCGCGTCGCTGGCCCCCGCCACGACGGGGATGCCGCTGACGAGGCCCGTCTCCTTCGCCGCTTCCGGCGTGACGGTGCCGATGATGTCGCTCGTGTGGGAGGGAGGCGGCAGGATGTCGTCGAGGTTGACGCCGATGGTGTCTCCAATCTCCTTCGACCACGTCAGCGTGTGGATGTCCATGCACTGGGTCCGGGCGCCCTGGTCGATATCGGCGCTCATGACGCCGGTCAGCTTGAAGTTGACGTAGGAGCTGGCCTGGAGGATCTTCTCCGTCTTCGCGAAGAGTTCCGGCTCGTTGTTTTTGAACCACAGGATCTTGTTCGGAAGAAACGCGACGTCCGGCTGCCCGCCTGTCAGTTCGACAAAGTGGTCGTGGCCGAGTGTCAGGGAGATGTAATGCATCTCCTTCGCCGACCGGCTGTCCATCCAGATCATGGCTCCGCGAAGGGGATGGCCCTCCTTATCCACGGGAAGCATGGTCACGGTCTGGGAACTGATGGAGATGCCGCGGACCTTCGAGGTGATCTCGGGTCCCGCCGCGGAGGTGATATCCCGGAATATCGAGGACGCGTTGTCCCACCACTCATCCGCGCTCTGCTCGACCATGTTCGGACCGGGGAAGATCAGGTGGTTTTCGCGGGAGGATGAGGCGATGATATTTCCATGCTCATCCATCAGGATGGCTTTTACATTGGTGGTGCCGAGATCCATACCGATCAGATAGTTTTCTGCCACTGACATAAGTTACACCTCTCTGATTTTGATGACTGGTTTCCATAGTTTCTGCTGTTTTTTCTTTCTGTTTCCGCACCGGAAAATACGATATAATTACTTTAGTTATTTTATTCCTCCGTGCCCCTTTAAAACAAAAAGATTATTTCCTCCTCATGGCGGAAATGAGCTGTTTGAATCCGGTTTTTCCGGTCATGTAGAATCAGGTGCAGAGATGTGGTGTCATTTTTCAGAAAAACCGGAAGGAGAATCACGATGGAAAAAATGAAAGCTGCCCTTATGTACGGACCGAACGACATCCGCGTTGAGATGACGGATAAGCCGGAATGCCCGAGGGACGGGCTGATTCTCAAAATAATGGCGGTGGGGCTCTGCGGATCTGACATCCGGAACCTCACATCCGATTCGAGAAAGGGAAAGTACCCGTTCATCTACGGCCACGAGATCGTCGGCTGCGTCGACGAGATCGGACCGGAGCAGACGAAGTATAGGGTCGGCCAGAGGCTCTTCCTCTTCCCGGGCACCTACTGCATGGAATGTGAGGAGTGCATCAGCGGCCACAGCGAGAACTGCTCGAACGAGCACGTCGCTAAGCTCGCGGGTACGGGCGGCCTTGCCCAGTACATCGCGGTCGGCGGCGAGAAGATCCACTACGGCGGCATCTATGAGATCCCGGACGACGTGACCTATGAGGCCGCGAGCCTCGGAGAGCCGCTGACATCCGTGTTCGCGTGCCTCGAAAATATCAGCGTCGGATATCCCGACACACTCGTCA
>CACYEN010000029.1 GCA_902773435.1 uncultured Lachnospiraceae bacterium
ATCCCGGACTGAGCGGGAGCGGCATCCCGGACTGAGTGGTATCCCGGACTGAGCGGCCGCGGCAGCCTGCCCGGGAAGGGGTTCACAGTCGAAGGCCCGCTGAGGAGGCGGGAGGAGGAATAACGGAAGTGCTTGACGCCAATCATGTAAAAACAGGAAAAATCTATTACGAGGACGCCTACGCGGCGTCCTTCACCGCCGTCGTCGTCTCTGCGGAGGGAAATGACATCGTCCTCGACCGGACCGCCTTCTTCCCGGAGGAGGGCGGGCAGTCCGCCGATACCGGGACGCTCGCGGGGCTCGAAGTTGTCGACGTCCGGATCCGTGACGGCCTGATTCACCACATCGTGAAGACGGAAAAGAATGAGCCGGAGAGCGGAGACGCCGGAGAAAACAGGGATACCGTCACGAATCCCGAAGGAGCCGCTGAAGGCAGCGTCGGGCTGCCGTCTCCCGGGGATACCGTGAGCGGGACGATCGACTGGGAGCGGAGATTTTCCAATATGCAGCAGCATTCCGGCGAGCATCTCTTCTCGGGGATCACCCACAGAAAATACGGCTACGACAACGTCGGTTTTCACCTGAGCGACCGGGAAGTGACGCTCGATTTCAGCGGCGTGATCCCGCCCGAAGGTCTCGCCGAGATCGAGGAGGAGGTCAACAGGGCGGTCACAGCGAATATTGAATCCGTGATCATGACGGTTTCGGGAGAGGAAAGCCGGAAAATCGACTACCGAAGCAAGCTGGATCTCCCGGGGGAGATCCGGATCGTGACATTTCCCGGTGTTGACGCCTGCGCCTGCTGCGCGCCGCACGTGAGAAGGACGGGAGAGATCGGTCTCCTCAAGGTTATCAGCTGCGTGGCGTACAAGGGGGGATCCAGGGTGAGCATCCTCTGCGGAGCCAGAGCCTTCCGTTATCTCGCCGAGGAACACCGGATTCTTACGGGAATCGCGAACGAGATGACCACCTCCGTCGGCGAGGTGACCGCCTCATATCACCGGATGAGGGACGAAATCCGGGATCTGAAGGAAAAGAAGCTCTCGATGAACCGGCGTCTTCTTCTTCTGGAGGCGGAGAGGATTCCGGCTGATGAGAGGAACGCGGTCATCTTCGAGGAGGAGGCGGACGCGAGGGCAGTCCGGGAGACTGTCCTCGGACTCGCGGAGAAACGGACAGGATACGCGGCGGTTTTTACCGGAAATGACGGGGACGGCTACTCCTACATTATCGCCGGGGGAAATGGCGCTGACGCGAGATCCGCGGCGTCCCTTCTGAGGGAAAAGTTTGGTGCCAGGGGCGGCGGAAAGCCGGAGATGGTGCAGGGTTTCGTGCATGCGAAGGAGGTTGAGCTTGCGGCTCTGTTCAGGGAGAGCTGAGGAAGGCTGAGCTCTCAAACCGGAAATCTCAAACCAGATTTCATCTTGCCCAGTGGATCAGGGAGGCCTGTTGGGCCATCGAAAAACAAGATTTACTCTGCCCGGAGTCTCAGGTATACCCGTCGGGCCACCGGGGAGAAGAAAAACAGGATACCGGCTGCCCGAGAATCCTCTGGGGCAGCCGGTATTGTTGAATTCATGAATTCGGATGCCAGCCCCGCCTCTCGCCGGAACTTGAGAGCTGAGAGCTCATAGCCTGGTCAGAGCGTCTCGCGAAATGCCGCGATCGTCGTCATCAGATAGGGGATGACCCAGATGCTGGCGACACCTGCCGTGATCACCGTCAGGGCGAGATATCCGATGAACGGGAGCAGAACAAAGAGCAGGCGGCGCCTGTTTCCCCGCATTATCTCCCGTGCCTTCCGGAGGGCAGGAATGGCTTCTTCTTCATCATTTTCGAGAAGCAGGAAGACCGAGGGCATATAGATGATGTGAAAGGCCACTGTGAGCACCGTCCCGAGCACATAGAATCCGATCAGAGCCGGAAGGCTGAGCGAGGGAAATGACGGAACAAGGCTCCACAAAATGACCGGCGCGAAGAAAATGGAAGCCGCGGCGGTCTTGACAAGCGAATCAATCAGGAAACGATCCGGTTTGTTCCTGAACGGCGCGATGAGCTTCCGGTAATCGAACGGCTCTTTTCTGATAAACCCCGCGCAGATGAGGATCCCCCCGTCTGCGAGGAGGGACCAGAGAAGCAGGCACACGATCCCGACAAAGAAACTCATGATGTTTGAGGAACTGCTTCCATTGGCCGTAAAGAGCGCTTGTACGCCGGAAATCAGCGTCATGGCAGCCATCAGCGTGACAGAGACGAACGCCGCCTGCCACCAGTGCCCCTCGAGCGCCCTGCGCGCCGCCTCAGCCGGACCGATGCCGGCATCGTCGGGAACCGGCACGGGCTTCTCTTCGGGACTGTTCATATTGAAAAATGTATTTTGATCTTCCATAGATATCGATTCTCTTATCTGCTCAGGAAAGAGCCGAAGCGGCGGGACTTCCCCAGTGGAACGCGATCTGAACGGCAGAGCCTGCTCCGTTTGCCGCATCTGCAGCTCCCGCACCCCCTGCACTTCCTATAGTACCCGGAGTACCCGCGGTTCCGCCAGATCCCGCGGCCCCTGCTTCTCCCGCAGTACCCGCAATGCCCGCGGCTCCTGCGTCTCCTGCGGTCTCCGCACCGCCGCCTGTGCCACCGATCCCGTAGTATTCAGCGAGAAGCTTTCTCTGCAGTTCATCGAGCACGTTCTGCTGGATTCTCGCCACCGCGTCGGGGTCATCCGGGTCCATCTCGCGGATCTGCGTCATCATGTGATCCCACACGCCCGTCGAGACCAGTGTAGTCACTGCGATTGCCAGCATGATGCCGAAAATGACAATTCCAATAGTGCTGAGGATCGCCCCGGTGCGCGCCTGCTTCGAGAATTTCTTCCTTCTGGAGAGCAGGGCGAACAGGAGGCCGAACCCTCCAAAGATGACAGACGTGCCGAAGAGAATGGAGAACACCGATATGATGCCGCACGCGAGAGAGGCCTTGGACATTCCCGTAGAACGGTATTCTTCGGGAACCGGGCCGTAGTCCGGGTCTCCGGAATGTCCTTTCCCGTAATCCGTCATCGAGTTCCAGTATTCTTCCTGCGGGGATTCTTCCTCGACGGGTTCCCCATTCAGTTTTTTCCAGTAGGACTTTGCATCAAATCCTTCGTCGGATCTGTCGTCCCTGTTTCCATCCTGCATGATCAGCCTTTTCTCCGTTCTGTAAGGCATGTACGGCGCGGCAGCTTCATTTTATCACGACAGTATGTCGCCCGCAAGAAAAGGAGAAAGCGAGTACTTTTCGTTTGACACTCGGTTATGCCGGGGCTATCATATTGACAGAAACGTAATTTCTTTATTTCTTTACAGAGCGGAATGAGAGAGGGTTTAAAAGATGAAGCGAATGGCAGTGCTCCTTGCGGCCGCGCTGGCGGTACTTGGACTTTCCGGGCATATGGCAGCGGCAGAGACGGGATCAGGGAATCAGATGATTGCAGGGGAAGATGTCAGCCGGACGGCGGCGAACGGATCAGGGAATCAGGTGACAGCAGGGGAAGATGTCCGCGAGGTACTTGAGGAGGCGGAGATCACGGTCTTTGCCGCAAAGAGTCTGAACGCGGTGATGGACGCCCTGATCGCGGAGTTTCAGGTTCTTCAGCCCGCTGTCAGTGTCGTCGGAAACTATGACAGCTCAGGCGCACTGATGATCCAGATCGAGGAAGGGGCGCTCTGCGATCTCTTCTTCTCAGCCGCGCAGAAGCAGATGGATGAGCTCGAGGAGAAGGGATTCGTGGTACCGGATACCCGGGTCGATATCGTCGGCAACCGGGTCTGTGTCGTCACCTGGACCGGGAGCGGGACCGGGGTGACCGGGCTTTCCGATCTCGGGAAGGCCGGAAGTATGGCGCTCGCCGCCGGCTCCGTGCCGGTTGGGAAGTACACGAGGGAAGCGCTCGTCTCGGCTGGGATCCTTGAGGAGAGGGAGGACAATTCCACCTATACGACGGCTGAGGTGTCGGAAGCGCTCGGAGGCCTTCTGATTAATGAGTGCGCGAACGTCGGGGCGGTGACCGCCGCCGTCGCGGAGCAGGTAAATGAAGTGGGAACCGTCTACTTCTCCGATCTGCGCGGACGCGAAGACGACCTTGAGATTCTCGAGATGATCCCTTATGATCTTACGGGGGAAGTGACCTGCCCCGCGGCCGGGATCGTCAATCCCGAGGCGACGCCGGCTCAGTCGGCGGCGGCTTCGGCATTTCTTGAATTCCTGACATCCGGGAGGGCCCGGCAGGTCTTCCGCGATTATCATTTTGACACGGATGTCTGAGTTCACGGAGGGGGAGACTGTATGGGTGAACTCATCGAATATATGGGCAGGGCGGACCTGAGTCCGCTTTATATTTCCCTCAGAACCGGCGCTGCTGCCACTGTCATCGCCTTCTTTCTCGGGCTTTTCTGCGCCCGGAAAGTGGTGAAGGCCGGGCCGTGGACCAGGGCTGTGGCCGACGGCTTCCTGACGCTTCCTCTTGTGCTGCCGCCGACCGTGGCAGGATTTCTGCTCCTTCTCCTGTTCAGTCCCAGGAGACCTCTGGGAAGCCTGCTCTACCGGACGTTCCATATCCGCGCCGTGCAGACCCCGCTCGCCTGTGTGTTGGCTGCTGCGGTGGTGTCATTTCCGCTGATGTACAGAAACGCGCGAGCCGCGATGGAACAGGTGGACGAAGATCTGGTCAGCGCAGCACGAACGCTCGGCATGTCGGAGACGAGGATCTTCTGGCGGGTGATCATCCCCGTGGCGCAGCCCGGGATACTGTCGGGGACGGTGCTCACATTTGCCAGGGCGCTCGGTGAGTACGGGGCGACCGCCATGCTGGCGGGCAATATCCCAGGGCGGACGTCCACGATCTCCCAGAAGATCGCGATGGTGGTCGAGGACGGAGACTATGCCAGCGCCGGGTTCTGGACACTCGTGATCGTGATCATTGCCTTCGTCATCGTCGTGGCGCTGAATCTTCTTTCGGGAGACCGCTCCGCGCGGACGGAGAGAATGCGGGGAAGAGAGCCGGCGGAAGGCGGGATCGAAGATGGCGCTTGAGGTTCGGATCAGAAAGAGAAGAGGAAACTTTGTTCTCGATATGGAGTTTTCCACCGGGGACGGTATCTTTGCACTGCTTGGTCCCTCAGGGTGCGGGAAAACCATGACGCTCCGATGCATAGCGGGCATCGAGAAGCCGGACGAGGGGAGAATCCTGCTTGACGGGAAGACGCTGTTCGACTCGGAGAAGAAGATCTGCCTCACGCCGCAGAAGAGGCGCGTCGGCTACATGTTCCAGGATTACGCGCTCTTTCCGAATATGACGGTGAGGGAGAATGTCATGGCCGGCATGGGGAAAAACCCGGACCGCCGGGAGGCTGACCGCCTCCTCGAGAGGTTCCGGATCACGGACATCGCGAACCTGAGACCCGGTCGGATCTCGGGCGGTCAGAAGCAGAGGACTGCGTTGGCAAGGCTGATCGGGCAGAGGCCGGACGCGATTCTTCTTGACGAGCCGTTTTCGGCATTGGACAGCGGTCTCAGGTGGCAGCTCGTGGGGGAAATGAAGGAGACGCTCGCGGAATTCCGCGTGCCGACGGTCTTTGTGTCCCACAGCAGGGGCGAGGTCTGTGAACTGGCCGCCACCGTGTGCGAGATGGACCGGGGAAAGTCGGGCGAGTCTGTCCCTGCCGGGGACTTCCTGAAGAGAACGGAACCGCTGCTGCGCGAACATTCGGATTATCGGAGGCAGATGTGGAACTGATAAGGACGGAGGATGCGGTCGGGCACGTGCTCTGCCATGACATCACCCAGATCATAAAAGACGTGAAGAAGGACACGGTGTTCAGAAAAGGGCACATCGTCACAGAGGAGGACATACCGGTCCTGCTCAGTGTGGGCAAGGAACATCTGTATGTCTGGGAGAAAGACGACTCCTCGCTCCACGAGGACGAAGCCGCGGAGATCCTTAAGGGTCTCTGTTTCGGCGATCACATGAGGGCGTCGGCTCCGAAGGAGGGGAAGATCAACCTCATCGCGGAGACGGACTCCGTTCTCAAGATCAGGAGAGACCGCCTCGTCGCCGTCAACAGCTGCGGTGAAGCGATGATCGCGGTGAAGCGGGGGGATTCGCTCGTCAGGGCGGGGCAGGTCTTTGCCGGGATGAGGGTGATCCCGCTTGTCATCAAAAAGGCGAAGATGGAAGAGATCAGGGAGGCCGCCGGGCCGGACCCGATTCTCTCCCTGGTGCCCCTGAAACCGAAGAGATGTGCGATACTGGCTACGGGCAGTGAGATCTTCAAGGGAAGGATCAGCGATACATTTACGCCCGTCGTGGAGGAGAAGCTGACGTCTCTTAAGGCTTCCGTGACGGACCGGAGGATTCTCGACGACGATGACAGGGCCGTGACCGCCGCGATTCTCTCCTCGATTGGAGGCGGCGCGGAGCTCGTCTGCGTGACGGGGGGCATGAGCGTTGATCCGGACGACCGGACCCCCCTGGCGATCCGGAATACGGGGGCGGATATCGTCACCTACGGGGCGCCCGTGCTGCCGGGGGCGATGTTCCTTCTCGCCTATTTCCGCAGGGAGGAGCGGGACGGGTCGGTCAGGACGGTCCCGGTCGTCGGCCTGCCGGGATGCGTGATGTACGCCGGGAAGACGGTCTTTGACCTGCTGCTGCCAAGGCTTCTGGCGGACGATCCGGTGACGTTCGGTGAGATCGCACTCCTCGGTGAGGGCGGGCTGCTGTGAGTACAGGCGCGCCGGGGCGCCGGAAACGGATTTGAGAAGTACAGAAACAGAGGATGAAAAATGGACATCAAAAAAAAGGAAGAACAGCCGAATTTCAGAATCGAGCATGACTCAATGGGAGAAGTCGAAGTCCCCGCTGACAGGTACTGGGGCGCGCAGACGGAGAGAAGCCGACGGAATTTCAGGATCGGCGTGGGCCAGGAGACGATGCCCCGGGAGATCATTCACGCCTTCGGCATCCTGAAGAAGGCTGCCGCGCTCGCGAACCGGGAACTCCAGCCCGGGAAGATGACGGAGGATAAGCTCGGAGCGATAAGCGCCGCGTGCGACGAGGTGATCGATGGGACGCTTGAGGACCATTTCCCGCTTGTCGTCTGGCAGACCGGGTCCGGGACCCAGTCGAACATGAACGCGAACGAGGTGATCGCGAACCGGGCGAATGAGCTGGCCGGGCAGAAGCTCGTCCACCCGAATGACGACATTAACATGAGCCAGTCCTCGAACGACACGTTTCCGACCGCGATGCACATCGCGGCGGTGGCCGCGCTTGAGGAGCGCGTCATCCCGGCGGTGAACCGGCTCGCCGCCACGTTCCGGGATCTCGAGGCGGAGGCGGAGGGCGCCGTAAAGTCGGGCAGGACGCACCTGCAGGACGCGGTTCCGATCAGCTTCGCGCAGGAGATCAGCGGGTGGAGGAGCTCCCTGGAGAGAGACGCATCGATGCTTCAGTTCGCGGCCGGGCCGCTGCGGGAGCTCGCGCTCGGCGGAACCGCGGTCGGAACCGGCCTCAACGCCCCGAAAGGGTTCGCGGAGCTGGCCGCGGAGAAGGTCTCGGAGCTGACGGGCACGCACTTTGTCACCGCGGAGAACAAGTTCCACGCGCTGACGTCGAAAGATGAGCTGGTTCTCGCCCACGGCGCGCTGAAGGCGCTCGCGGCGGACCTCATGAAGATCGCGAACGACGTGCGCTGGCTCTCGTCCGGGCCGAGAAACGGGCTCGGCGAGATCACGATCCCCGAGAATGAGCCCGGCTCGTCGATCATGCCCGGCAAAGTCAACCCGACCCAGTGCGAACAGGTGACGATGGTCGCGGTCCAGGTGATGGGAAATGACGCTGCCGTCGGAATCGCGGCCTCCCAGGGCAACTTTGAGCTCAATGTCTTCATGCCGGTGACCGCCTACAATTTCCTTCAGTCGGCCAGGCTCCTCGCTGAGTCCATGGAGTCGTTCCGGGTCAACTGTGCCGCGGGAATCAGGCCGAACAGGGAGAAAATGAGCCGCAACCTGCACAACTCGCTCATGCTGGTCACGGCCCTGAATCCCTATATCGGATATGAGAACGCGGCGAAGACCGCCCATCTGGCCTTCGAGGAGAACATCTCCCTGAAAGAGGCCTGCGTGAAACTCGGGTTCCTCAGCGCGGAGCGCTTCGACGAGGTCGTAAAACCCGAGGAAATGATCTGAAGGAGACATCGGATCCCGGCGGAGTGACCCGCGTCAGTTTCCGAAGGGCTGGTCGGTCTTTGGATGATTGACCCTGCTCGCGATGAAGGCTGCCCCGAATCCGTTGTCGATGTTGACGACCGAGACGCCGCTCGCGCAGGAGTTCAGCATGGAGAGGAGGGCGGAGACGCCGCCGAACGAGGCTCCGTACCCGACGCTCGTCGGAACCGCGATGACCGGGCAGTCCGCGAGCCCTCCGATGACGCTCGCGAGCGCGCCCTCCATGCCGGCGACGGCGATGATTGCATTTGCCGTCATGAACTCCTCGATGTGGGGGAGAAGCCGGTGGAGCCCGGCGACGCCGACGTCGTAGAGGCGGGAGACTTCATTTCCGAGGAATTCCGCGGTGAGGGCCGCTTCCTCGGCGACGGGGATGTCGCTCGTGCCGCCGGTCGCGACGATGATTCTCCCGAGGCCGTCGGGAACTTTCCGGGTGCCGATCGTGAGGAGCTGCGCTTCCTCGCTGTACTCGAAGGGACAGTCTCCGGGAATCTCCAGCCGGGCGTATTTTTCGGCGGACAGGCGGGTGACCAGGATGCGGGTCTGGCCGCCGGAGAGCATGCCGCCAATGATGCCGCTGATCTGCTCCGCGGTCTTGCCTGCCCCGTAGATCACCTCACCGGTCCCCTGCCGGAGCCGGCGGTGAAAATCGATCCTGGCGTAACCGAGATTCCTGTAGGGAGCGGTCTTGAGCCTGAGCTCGGCCTCCGGGACGCTGATGCGCCCCTCGGCGAGATCCGTGAGAACGGAGCGGAGATTGTCGTCCATGATACACCTCGAATTGAAAGAAAGGCGCGGTCCGGCGGACTGAAGCCGGCCGCGGCGGTGTCATTTGATTCACTGCCTCATTATCGCACAGTTTCCCGGAAAATGCCTCCTGAAATGGAACGGAGACAGTTTCCCGCTTTATATTCTCCGCAGAATGTTCGCGAGTATCGCCCCGGAGATGTTGTGCCACACGGAGAAGATCGCGCCGGGCACGGAAGCCATGGCGAGGTTCGGAAATGCCGTACCCGCCAGTGATGTCGCAAGTCCGGAGTTCTGCATCCCGATTTCGACGGCCAGGGCCTTCTTTCCCGGCAGGGGCAGCTTCAGTATGACGCCGAGCAGATATCCCGCCGCGTAACCCAGCAGGTTGTGCAGCACGACGACCACAAAGACGATGCGCCCGGTGTCGAGGATCCGTTCGGAATTGTGCGAGACGACGGCCGCCACGATCAGGGTGATGGCGACAACGGATATCAGGGGGAGGCTCTCGGAGACCTTCCGAGTATACTTTCCCCAGAAATGGTTGATCACGAAGCCAAGGGCGATCGGCACGATGACGACTTTGATGATGGAGAGAAACATGGTCTTTACGTCGACGGAGACCGTCGTGCGAAGCAGCAGGTAGGTGATCGCCGGTGTCAGGAACGGGGCGAGCAGTGTATTGACACTGGTCATCCCGACCGAGAGAGCGACGTCGCCTTTGCTGAGATAGGTGATCACGTTGCTGGCGGTTCCGCCCGGACAGGTGCCGACCAGTATCACACCGGCCAGGATGCCGGCCTCCAGTCCGAACATCTTTCCCAGCCCAAAGGCGAGCAGGGGCATGATGGTAAACTGCGCCAGCGCCCCGACCAGGATATTCTTCGGATGCCGGAAGACCATAGCGAAATCCTGGGCCGAGAGAGTCAGCCCCATCCCGAACATAACCAGCATCAGCAGATAATTGATCCAGGTAGTCTTCACCCACAGGCAGGATGACGGGACGAACAGCGCGAGGGCCGCAACCGCCAGGACGATCACAGCCATATATTTTCCGAAAAAACCGCTCAGCTTTTTCATGACAATCCTTTCTTCGCGCGATATATCAGGCTTCCGGCGGCCAAAGTGCCGGGAGACCGGGAACTGCTGTAAGATACACCAAGAATTTAGCAGAGAGCGGCGGCAATGTAAAGCCGGAACGAAGGAAAGCACACTTCCGTTTGTCGAAAAGGAGGCGTACTGTATGAAAGACGAACTCTCGGCAGCCGTCAAGCTGACCTATGTGAGGGGAGAGGAGAAATTCTTCGGTCCGGGGATCGCGGAGCTGCTCGAGCGCGTGGAGGATGAGGGATCCGTGAAGGAGGCCTGCCGGGCGATGGGACTCTCCTATTCCAAAGGCAGGGCGATCCTGAGAAGAGCGGAGGAGAAGTTCGGCTTTGCGCTGATCTCGGTCCGGCACGGCGGGGCGGGCGGAGGAGCGGCGGCCCTGACGGAGGAGGGCAGGAGAGCCGTTGATATGTACCGGATCCTTGAGACGGATATCGGGCGGTACGCGCGGGAGCGCGTCACCGAATCCCTCCGCGATCTGCGTATTGACGCGGATGTCCCGGGATGATAAGCTGTAGGTCGCGTCTTTCGCGGGGCAGCCGCTCTTCGGGACGCGAAAATAAGCATCGCCGCCGGCAGACAGGCGGCCATGAGTTTGAAGCCATCCTCATGTAAAACAAAACCAGGGAGAAAACATGGAAATGGAAAGCAGAAGAATACGGTACATCGCGGAGGCGGGAGTCATCGCCGCGGTCTATACGGCGGTCACGATGATCTTCGCGCCGATCTCGTTCGGTCAGTCGGGCATCGACGTGAGAATATCCGAGGCGCTCACAGTTCTTCCGATGTTCACTCCGGCAGCCGTGCCGGGCCTGACTATCGGATGTGTGCTGTCGAACTGCATCGGCGGAGGTGTGATCCTGGACGTGATCTTCGGAAGCGCCGCGACTCTGATCGGCGCCGTCGGGACCCGCATGCTCAGGAAGAAGCGCTATCTTGCGCCGATTCCCCCGGTTGTCTCCAACACCCTGATTGTTCCGTTCATCCTCAGGCACGCCTACGGGGTGAATCTTCCCATTCCGCTTCTCATGCTGTCCGTCGGTATCGGGGAGGCGATCAGCGCCTACGGGCTCGGGCAGCTTCTGATAACTGCACTGAATCCCCGGAGGAAGGCCCTGTTCGGGGAGGAGAACAGCTGATTCACGATATGATGGATTGATATAACGAAGGGGGGCTTCCCCTCAGGCGATGAGCGATATGCCGTCGCCTGAGGGGAAGCCCCTCTTCGATACTGCCCGGATTCCTCCTGTCAGAGGTTCTCCTGCCCGGAATCTCCCCGCCTGGCTTCTTCCTTCCTGGTTCCCTCCTGCCTGCCGACGCGTCCCGGCGACTTTGAGACAAGAAGACAGGTGAAGATGATCTCCCCGTTCTTCCAGGCCGCGGTAATGCTTCCGCCGTACTGGTGGCAGATGCTCTCCGCGATGGAGAGACCGATCCCGTATCCGCCCCTGTCCGTGTTGTGTGACTGGTCGGCCCGGTAGAAGCGGTCAAAGTAGCGGGAGTAATCGATGCCCGCGCCCCCGCTGAAGGAATTGGAGACGATCAGGCGGATGGTCCGGCCCTTCCTCAGTGAATCGAGCCGGACGCGGATGGTTCCCTCGTCGTCACAGTACTTGAACGCGTTGTCGACGAGAAGGGAGGCCAGCTGGCGGATCTTGCTCTCGTCGGCGACCATCTTTACATTCGGGGCGATCCCGAGATCGAGCGTCTTCCTGTCCTGAAGGGCCAGCGATTCGTAGGGACTTACCGTCTCGTCGACGCATGCGGAGACGTCGATCTCCGTCATGACACTCCTGTCCTCGCGCTCCTCTGCCCGCGTGATCATGACGAGGTTCGCGATGAGGCCGCTCAGGCGGTCGATCTGGCGCATCGTGGACTGCGTCCACTCGTTCGATCCGTTCATCATCTCCTCGATCTCCGTGTTGGCGCGGATCACCGCGAGCGGCGTCTTCAGCTCGTGGCTGGCGTTTGTGATGAACTGTTTCTGGCGGCGGACGTTTTCAATCTCAGGCTGTATGACCCTGCTCGAGAAGATGTAGACGAGGATAAAGGTGACAAGGAATCCGACAAGCGTGATCAGGACCGTGATCGTGAACACGCGGCTGATCGCGCTGAGCTGCGACCGCCCGTTCAGGAACGCGATGACGGTGCGGCCCCTGCTGTCTGTACCCCGTGAGTAGAAGAGGTAGCCGAGGCGCCCGTGTCTGCGTCCCGATTTCAGGACGGCCTTCGCCATGTGCTCCGCGTCCGCATCGCTGACGGAGGAGATGTGATCGACGTTGATGCTGTCTGTCTCTCCTTCCTCATCAAAAATGACGGAAAAATACCTGACCGAGAACATGTACTCAGGCGCGAAATCAAGCATCTCCTCCTCGCGCCGGCCCGCCGGGACGTCGCGGGGAATCTCTCCGCCGTTCCGAACGATGGACTCGAGGACCATTCTGATCTGCCGGGACGTCGTGATGTAATTGGCGAGGTTGACCCCGCCGCCCGCGAATATCATGACGATCAGGTAGGCAGCCATGGACAGCAGGATGAATTTTTGCCTGAGAGACCGGATTGCCCTGGAATTCATGTCACTTCGCCTCCAGACGGAAGCTTCCGCCCCGGCTGCCGATGATGACGGTGCCCGAGTCGATGGCCTGGAGCTTCCCCCTCAGATAGGAGATATAGAGCCACACGGCGTCCTCGTGGGCGTCGGGGTCATTTCCCCATACATGCCCGAGGAGGTACTCCGTGCTGAGTTCCTTGTCCGCGTTCAGGATCAGGGCCTGCATCAGTTCGAATTCCCTGTTGGAGAGACGGACGGAGTTGGCAGCGGAGAGCTCGAAACTGTCCGTGTTGAGGACGATGTCCTCAAACCGCAGTTCTTTTACCGCCGAGGCGGCGCCGCGGCGCATGAGTGAGCGGATCCTGGCCAGCAGCTCCCTCATCGCGAAGGGCTTCGTCAGGTAGTCGTCGGCCCCGGCGTCGAGTCCCGTGACCCGGTCGTCGATCTCGGACTTGGCGGTCAGCAGGATGACCGGCGTCGTGATGTTTTTCGCGCGCAGGTCCCTGAGCACCTCGAGCCCCGTCTTCAGCGGCATCATGATGTCGAGAATGATGGCGTCGTAGGACTCGCTCTCGGCGAGAGCGGAGGCCTCGACCCCGTCGAAGACGGAATCGACATCATACTGTTCGTGCGTCAGAACCGCGGTCAGGGCCCGGTTCAGGTCTCTCGTGTCTTCGGCAAGAAGCAGTTTCATGACCACAGATCTCCTTCCCCGTATATCATATCCCGGATCGTCTGCATCGAGACATCCGTCGAAGCGAGTTCGTCGGCGCACCGCTTGAGCTCGCTCAGGATGAGGGCGTCATTGGCTCCGGCGTCCTTCTTGTACCTGAGCTGGTGTTCGAGCGCCGCCCAGGTATCCATGGAAATGGTCCTCAGCTGG
>CACYEN010000030.1 GCA_902773435.1 uncultured Lachnospiraceae bacterium
AGGTGGCATAGAGTTCCGAAAGATCCATTCCCTCCACAAATGCACTCAGAAGGCGGACCGGGTCATCAGCCGGGATCATGATTTCCATTTCGAGCGGAAGTTTGATTTGATAATAGCCTCGATATGTCGTATAATCGGGCTGTAAATGTAATGGGGGTCGCATACCATTATTTTACAATAAAGCCCGGACTTTTCGAAGCCCGGGTCTTTGTTTATAAACGAAATCCGGCCGTCTGGCCGGATTTCAACCACTGAAAAAGACTGCCGCGCTAATCACTTAGTGCGACAGCCCCTTCTTTTATGGTGAATAGAACGGAGGAACCTATGGACGCGGAGCGGAAATATCTGGATCTGGTTGAGAGGGTGATCGCGGAGGGCCCCTTCACGGACACCTGGGAGAGCCTCTCGGAGGCGCGGGTCCCGGACTGGTACAGGGAGGAGAAGTTCGGGATTTTCATGCACTGGGGAGTGTACAGCGTTCCGGGCTTCAGCAATGAGTGGTACCCGAGAACCATGTACATGAAGGGATCACCGGAGTACGAGCATCACAGGGCGGCGTACGGGCAGCAGAAAGAGTTCGGCTACAAGGACTTCATACCGATGCTGACCGCGGAGAATTTCAAGCCGGCGGAGATTCTGGAGCTCTACCGGAGAGCGGGCGCCGGCTTTATATTCCCGGTCGCGGAGCATCACGACGGCTTCCAGATGTACAGGAGCGAGCTCAGTCACTGGAACGCGGCGGAAATGGGTCCGAAGAGGGACATCCTCGGCGAATGGCGCGACGCTGCAGCCGCGGAAGGAATCGAGTTCTGCTGCTCGACCCATCGGGCTGAGCACTGGTTCTTCATGGGCCACGGCAGGGAGTTTGACTCCGATATCAGGGAGCCGATGAAGAAGGGTGATTTTTACTGGCCGGCCATGAAGGAGCCGCCATTTGACGATCTCAGGAGCGAGCCCTTCCCTTCGGAGGAATATCTGAATGACTGGCTCGCCCGGACAGCTGAGCTTGTCTGGAATTATCATCCTTCACTCCTGTACTTCGACTGGTGGATCGAACACGAGGCTTTTAAACCATATCTGAGGAGGCTGGCTGCATTTTATTATAACTGCGGCAGAAAATGGGGAAAAGACGTCCGGATCTGCTACAAACACGACGCCATGGCCTTCGGCTGCGGGATCGTGGACGTGGAGCGTGGGGGCTTCGCGGAGCCCAAGCCCTATACCTGGCAGACGGATACCGCGGTGGCGCGCAACTCCTGGTGCTGCACTGATTCCCTGGATTACAGGGATTCGGTGGACATCATCCGCCAGCTCGTCGACGTGGTGAGCAAGAACGGGCACCTGCTCCTCAACGTGGGACCGCGCCCGGATGGGACACTTCCGGACGGTGACGTCGCGATTCTCGAGGATATTGCCTCCTGGATGCGGGTAAACGGCGAGGCGCTGAAGGGTGCCTCGTGCTGGCGCAAATCCATGGAGGGACCCACCCGGAATCAGGAGGGACAGTTCCAGGACGGCGTGAAGCTTGAGTACACATCAGGGGACTTCCGCTTTACTTCCGCGCACGGCAGGATCTATGCGGTCTGTATGCGGTGTCCCGAGGACGGGAAAATGCTGATCAGATCCCTGAGGAAGAGCGAGAACCAGAATGTTCCGGAGTTTCATGGGATCATTGACTCGGTGGACATCCTGGGATATGAGGGATCGGTGGACTGGGAGGCCGATTCCGAGGGCCTTCACGTGAGGGCGCCGGGACTTGGCGGCCGGCTGGCGGCCAGGGGAATCGGAGCGGGGTATCCGGTGACAGTCCGCATCGGAGTGAGGTGAGAACGTCAGCCGGGGGTTCGCCCGGCTGCGGAAATAACAGCGCTGCGGTTACAATAGCGAAAGCCGGATAAATGACCTTGATCCGGCAATCCGAACAGATCAGGAAGAGTATGAGGAGGGACAAGATGAAAAAGTTTGTTGACGCACTGGGCGACGCCTGCCCGATTCCGGTCGTGAAGACGAAGAACGCGATCAGTGAGATGGAAGGAGAAGGAACGGTGGAAACTCTCGTGGACAACGAGGTCGCCGTTAAGAACCTGACCAAGCTGGCGAATCAGCTGGGGTTTGCGGTTCACGCTGAAAAGAACGCCGAAAATCAGTTTTCCGTCACGATTGAGGTCAGGGGAAACGGCGCGGAAAAGGAGGCGGACGTTCCCGCGGAGTGCCCGGCTGTGCCGGAGGGACGAACGAAGAATATCGTCGTCGCGGTGACGGCGCCCGTTATGGGAAGCGGCAATGACGATCTCGGCGCCGTGCTGATCAAGGGATTCCTGTATGCGCTCACCCAGCAGGACGTGCTTCCGCGGACGATCCTCTTCTACAACGGAGGAGCGGCATTCACGACCGAAGGCTCAGCCTCCATCGAGGACCTTAAGAATCTTGAAGCCCTCGGCGTCGAGATCCTCACCTGCGGAACATGCCTGAATTACTACGGGCTGCAGGACAAACTGCAGGTTGGCGGGGTCACCAACATGTATGAGATCGTGGAGAAGCTGGTCGGAGCGGATCTGATTATCCGCCCGTGACGTAGAATCCCCGACGTGTGTCCCCGCGGCCAGTGCCGCGGAAATCGTGAAGGTCTCCCGTTTTTCTTTTCAGGGAGACTCTTTACGGGAGAAAAATGAGACAGAAAGACGACCGGCCGGAAACCCGGCCGGTCGTCTTATTATCATCTATTCGAGGTATTACATGCCGTCGATGATGTGGCTGTCGACGGAGCGGTCGCCGGTGATGACGAGCCTGTTGGCGTCGCTCTCGGTGAGGATTTCAACCATGGTCTTGCCCTGATTGAGCTTGATCTCATTTCCATCGGCGTCATAGTAGCGGGTGACGTTGAAGTCGCTCTCGCGGATGTCGAACGAGGTCTTCGCCGAGGTGACGGTGTCGATGATAGGATCGGAGGAATCCCAGTTCTCCTTCTGCCAGGTGATGCGCTCGGCGCGCCCGTTCGTGATGTACCAGCCCTCGCCCCTCTGCCCGCCGTTGACGGGATCCGCGAAGAGATAGGAGTCATCCAGCATTCTGCCGGAGCAGATCTGGATGATGACATTCTTGAAGGAGAGCTGCGTATTCGTCAGGTGATCGACCTGCGGATCGCCGAACTCATACCTGCGGTAGACTTTCTCTTCCTCGTCATATTCGAGACGCGCGTGGTTGCTTGTGAAGCCGGGAAGAATCACAGCTGCCTCTTCACCGTCGGGGAGTTCCACTTCCTCTCCGTCGGCGGCGAACTGATAGTGGCCGTCATAGTCCTCGGGATAGGAGGTGTCCCAGCCGGCGTTACTGATCCATGTCTGCAGCTTCTCGTGATTCGTGCTGATGCCGGTGACGCCCTCGTGATGCCTCCAGTAGGCGGTGCTTCCGTCGTTCAGCCTGTACTGCTGTCCGTCTTCACCGAAGGGGAGACCGGCGATATCGTGGGCCTCGGGCATCTGGAGGAGCTGGACGGCGTAGATGACCTGTCCGTAGTGGCAGTAGAAAGCCTTGAACTCACGGGAGTAGTAGACATACTGGGGCCTGCAGGAGCGGACCGGCATGATCATCGGCGCGGACTCGTAGTCTTCAAAGAGGGCGAGAAGGCGGGTGATGCCGCCCTCCACGCGGGCTTCATAGACGACGTCGGCGAAGGAGGTGCCGTTCTGCCACTTCGCGGCGCCTGAGTCGTTCTCGATCATGATGGCGATCGGGCGGGTGCGGCCGATTGAGACCGGGACTTCTTTTCCGGTCAGGTAGCTTCGGCAGGTGCCGGATGTCTCTGCCTGGACTGATTCGGCAGCGGCGGGAACAGCCTGCATGAATGAGATGCAAAGCGCGGAGATGAGCAACAGTGAGATGATTTTTTTCATATTCGGTTTCTGCCTTCCTTATTGCAGCTGCGTCCGCAGCTGAGACTTCTGAAGCACTCCGGGTGCCGCCCGTATCCGGGGGCGGGCCCGAACAAGGTTTATTGTACCACATAGAAGCGGCTGATGTGTATAGATATCTCACTGTTATTGACAAGGAACTTGCGGCCTGCTTTTTTGAAGGGGGGACAGCCGGATTTCGTCCCGTCCTTTTGGGGAAAGACAGAGGACGGGGCAGGACATATTGATTTCACGGTCCATAAAACCCGTGTGAAGTCAAGACTTATAATTGAAAGCCGTATGGCATATAATTAAACGTAAAAGCTCCATCAGAACAGAAAGCAGAAAGCGAGTAAGGAGGTTCGATTGTGGTAGTTGTAATCAACGACGACAGGGTGACTGATATCGAAGCCTACCTCCCCATAGCGAAGGCCTTTGCCGCCGAGTCGGTTAAGTGCGAGGAGGGTTGCATCAGTATGGAAGTGCTTGCGGATCCGAAGGTTGAAGGCAGGGTTCTGTACCTCTCTCACTTTGAAAGCGAAGAGGCTTTCAGGAAGAGTGTCCAGGGAGCGGTATTCAAGAAATGGCTGCCGGAACTCGGCAAATACTTCATATCTGCTGAGGATCACATATTTGAGGTAAAATAAGAGAATTCCGCGAGGGGGCAGTTCTGTGACAGGCATCGGCAGGTCATGGAACCGTCTCCTGTTTTTATATCCGCAAGTCCCGTGACGCGGCAGTGGAATATCATCAGAGGTGCAACAGGCAAAATGAGAAGGCGCGCGTTTCTTTCCGTCAATATTGCGGTCCTGCTGTTCGGCATGGCCGGACTGTTTGCCAGGTGGATTCATCTTCCGGCCATCGGCATTACATTCGGACGCGTTCTGTTCTCCTCCGCGGCCCTTGGCATATATCTTCTGGTCCGGAGACAGAGCTTTCGGACAGAGAACAGGAAGGATCTTATTTTAATGATCCTGGCGGGGGCGGTCCTGGCACTGCACTGGTGGTCATTTCTGGAATCCATACAGCTGTCGACCGTCGCAGTCGGGACGATCACCTTCGCGTCATTTCCCCTGTTCGTGACATTTCTTGAGCCACTGGCGTTCCGCCGGAAGCTGAGAGGGCGGGATGTTATCACAGCCGTTGTCATCCTGATCGGCGTCCTGATTACCGTTCCGGAGTTCTCGCCCGAGAATCATATGTTCGTCGGGATTCTGACAGGCATGATTTCGGCGCTGTCCTATGCGGTCCTGACGATTATGAACAAGGGCTTCTCGGAGAAATACGGCGGCACATTGACGGCGTTCTATGAGCAGGCGACTGCGGCCACTGTCCTTCTGCCCTTTGTGATCGGCGCAGGGCTTCAGCCATCCGCTTCCGACCTGGCACTGCTCCTGTTCCTCGGGGTTGTTACGACCGCGCTCGCGCACACGCTGTTCATCGCCGGTCTGAAAGCCATACCTGCGCAGCTTGCCGGTGTCTTCTCTTCGCTTGAGACCGTCTACGGGATCCTGTTTGCCCTGGTTTTATTAGGGGAAATTCCTTCCGTCCGCGAGCTCGCGGGAGCCGCTGTAATCGTCGGAGCCGTTGCTGCCGCGCAGAACAAGGAACTTGCGGCCGGTTAAAAAAACCGGAGATTATGTTATACTGCAAATTGAACAAAAAGGAAAGTGATCGGACGGGTTAACGCTGACGTGCCGGCAGCAAAAGTAAAATGATACTTCAAAGAGGCCATTGACGAGTACAGCACGGGAGAAGGAGAACAAAATGAAGAAGCTGGCTGCAATTTTGATCGCTGCAATGATGTGCGCGGAGATTGTATCTCCGGTGTTTTCTGACGAAGTCTTTTTTGAAGAAGGAACGGAATTCGCGGGGGATGAGTCATTATCCGATGACGAAGAAGAAATTCTTTTCGCCGAAGAAGATGAATCTCTTTCCGAAGAAGGCGGGGAATTCCTTTTTGCGGAAGACGAAGAGGACTTTCCGGAGGATGAAGCTGTCCTTGAAGAAGATGCCTCTTTTTTTGAGGGGGACGGTGATTCTTTTGAAAGCGGAGAGGAGGCTGCTTCACCTGATGGGGAAATACCTTACTCTGATAATGAATCTATCCTTCTCGAAGAAGAGGAAGTCCCTGTCGGGGCAGCTGCAGACTCGATTGTCACGGAAGCGGAAGAAATAGCGGGAGATGCTTTCATAGGGGAAGATGGGACATATGACTTTGCTGAGGAGACGGAAGGAGCAGACACTGCGGGCAGTACTGCTGTCCAATCCGGTCAGTGCGGTAACAGCATGACCTGGTCCCTCTACGATGATGGAAGCGGAAGATATAATCTTGTGATTGAGGGGACCGGAAACATGTGGAGCTACCGTATGTTTTCTTATAATGCGCCCTGGTACGATTATTCCGGAAATATCTATACGGCTGAACTGGGGGAGGGAATAACGTATATCGGCGAGGACGCGTTTCGCTGCTGCTCTAATCTGACAAGCATAAAGATCCCTGAAAGCGTGACGAGCATTGGGCTGGGAGCTTTTGCCAGCTGCATAAACCTGAAAAGCGTGACGATCCCTGAAAGCGTAACGTACATACAGAATGAAACATTCGCGGACTGCGCCGGCCTCGTGAGCGTAACAATCCCCGACAGCGTGACAGCCATAGGGCAGAGCGCGTTTCGCGGCTGCAGCAGCTTGAAGGACGTGACAATTCCCGCCGGCGTAACCAGGATCGAGTATTGGTCATTTGAATACTGCAGCAGCTTTGAGAGTATAACGATCCCCGATGGCGTGACCGGCATCGAGGACTCTGCATTCCAGGGGTGCCGAAGCCTTGTAAACATTACTCTTCCGGAAAGCTTAACGGAAATCGGCCAATATGCGTTTTGTGACTGTGAGAGTTTAAGGAATATTTACTACAGGGGTTCAGAGACACAGTGGAATTCAATCTTTAAATCTTCCAATAATAACGATCCTTTATTCAGCGCTGCGGTTCACTACAACTTCCATGGAAGCAGTACGGATTCCTTTACCGTTTCTTTTGATAAGAACGCTTCAGATGCGACTCTTTCAGAAGACAGCAAAATCGTCGTGAAGGGAGAGGCATACGGCACGCTTCCGACGCCGATATATTCAGGCTGGGCTTTTAATGGCTGGTACACGGCAAAATCCGGCGGGACGAAGATTACGGCGTCTTCAGTGGTGGAGCTTTCCGCGGACCAGACGCTCTACGCCCACTGGCTCAAAAAGTATACGATCACTTTCAACAAGAATGCTGAGAAGGCAGTTCTGGACAAAACGAAAAAGACGGTGACTAATACCAGAAAATACGGAGAACTTCCGATACCGACGTATCCCGGTTATTATTTTGAAGGCTGGTATACGGCAAAGTCAGGAGGATCCGGGATTACAGCATCTACGGTTGTCAATCTGACAGGGAAGCAGACCCTCTATGCCCATTGGACGCTTCGAAGCTCGATCAGTACGGCGTCAGTGAAGACAGGAAATGCCTATTATGATAAAACGCCGCGGACTCCTTCAGTGACGGTCACGCTTAACGGAAAGACGCTGAAAGAGTGGACGGATTATACACTGGCATTTACCGATAATATCAAGGTCGGGAAAAAGGCGGCCGTGAAAGTGACGGGAATCAACCGTTACAAAGGTTCCGTAAGCAGGAACTTTGAGATCAAAAAACGGCCGCTTACCTCGGGAGTGATCTCGGCTTCCCTCTCCACAACTTCCTGCACGTATTCGGGCAAGGAGAAAAAACCGAAGGTGACGGTGACGATCAATAACAGCGAGGGAACCTGTGAGCTGGTCATGGGGACACACTATACGGTCGCATATCAGAATAACATCGATGCCGGAACTGCCAGTGTGATTCTTACCGGAAAGGGGAATTTCACTGATTCAAAGACCCTGAAATTTAAGATCAATAAGGCGAAAAATCCGGTTAAATTAAGTGCCGGCACCATTACGGCATCAACTGCTGAGCTGGATTCCCTGATAAATGTGGGTATCATTCATCCGAACCCGATTATCTGCACGCTGTCGGCATCCTCGGAGAACAGGGACATAGCATTTGTGAAGTCATTGGCTTACACAGGCGTAAAAATAAAAGCCTGCAGTCCGGGAAAAACAAACATAAACCTGACCTTCGGAGAAACTGCGAATTATAAGAAAACAGTCGTTTCCATTGCAGTAGAGGTTGAGGACGCCTTTGTCAATACGATTTACCTTGCAAATCCTGAAGGAACTCCATCCGGGACTACCCTGGCCCAGGAGTATGACGACTCTGTGTTTTTTGGAGAATCAACGGAGGTTTCGCCTCTTCTGGCCAGAAACTCTGCTCTTCTCGCATTTTCCACATATGGATATAAAAGCCTGGGTATCCTGAGACAGTACGGATTCAATGACGTTGTTAAGTGTTTCACCGGATCGAATGGCAGCAAGAGCACGTCGTATGATAATGATAACTGTACAGTGTATATCGGGTGGAAGGATATTCAATCGCCGGATGGCAGGGAAGCCAGACTGTTCGGGCTGGCGGTAAGCGGCTACAGTCCCGGAGGCTATGAATGGGTCAGCAATTTTAATGTGGGCGATACGGATGCTGAATATCCCCACATGGGCTTTTACACCGCTGAAAATAAGATGTATCAAAATTATATCCTGCCATACATAGAAGCCCACTGCGGGACAGGAGATCTGAAGTTCTGGCTTGCCGGACACAGCCGCGGAGGAGCGATCACGAATCTGCTGGCCGTGGATCTGTCCGATCGTTACGGTATGGAATCTGTTTACGCGTACGGATTTGCCACGCCGAGGTATACAGATCAGTCGGGAAGTTTCAATGATTACCAGAACATTAAGAACTATATCAATGATGACGACTTTGTGCCTGAGGTGGTGCCCGAATATTGGGGCTACGGGCGATATGGTCATGATACATTCATGCATGGCGGACGTGATGAGATGAAGAGTATCTTCAGATCCCTTTCCGGTGAAGACTATGGGGGATATGACGTGGACGGAAAGAACAGGCTTATCCTGGCTTTTAATTCCATGGCCCCATCCCGGTTTGAGTATAATTACAAAGTATACTCTATAACATATCTCAATCCGAAGACGCTTTCCTATGAGGAGGAAACAATTACTCCGAGATCGTATTGCCAGGAAGGCCTTGCGCTTGCAGCCGCCGGCCTTGGAGGAGCAGGGTATATGGCGGCGTCTTCACTGTCGTGTTCACCCGATTTAGGCCCGCTGGAAGTGACAGAGAAGATGTGTGCTGGGGGAATGCTCACGAAGAACATCATGGATTCGCACCAGATGCTTACCTATTGGTGCTGGATGGACGTTTTATTCTGAGGTTCCGGACTGCGGCAGATAAAGGGCTGCCGGCGTGCAGAAGAGACCTGTCGCGCGGTACCGGGGACAGAAGGAGACAGAAAAGAAAGAGGACCGGTCAGATGACCGATCCTCTCTTCGTGCGGAAGGCGGGACTTGAACCCGCACGCTGTAGCCAGCACAAGATCCTTAGTCTTGCTCGTCTGCCAATTCCGACACTTCCGCATCTCCGCCGAAAAACCTGTGTTCTTCAAGCGAACAAACTGATTATAGGAGACTCGCTGTCTTTTGTCAACCTCAAATTTCAGCATATTTTCAAATCGGCCATGGGCCGGATTTGTTCCTCCGATTCCCGTTATCTGATATAATAAACTTGAATTACGAGTGCGGAATGGGTATAATCTCCATAAGTATGGTCTTTTAACGGGGATATCTGATTTGTTGGAGGAAACATGGCTATAAATGTCACCAGGTCTTCGCTGCCGAAGATAGAAGATTATGTCGAGGAGATCAGGCCGATCTTCGAAAGTCATATTCTTACGAATATGGGACCTGTTTATAAGAAATTCCAGCGGATGCTGATCGAATATCTTGAGGTCCCCTACCTCTCCATGTTCGTTAACGGTCATATGGCGCTTGAGATTGCGATCCAGGCCCTCGACGTCAAGAGAGATCACGGCGAGGTCATCACGACACCGTTCACGTTCGTGTCGACGACACACGCGATTGTCCGCAACGGGCTGAACCCCGTCTTCTGCGACATCAAGACGGACGACTACACGCTGGATCCCGCGAAGATCGAGTCGCTCATCACGGACAATACAGTGGCGATCATGCCGGTCCATGTCTATGGCAACGTCTGCGACGTTGAGGCGATCGACGAGATAGCGAAGACGCACAACCTGAAGGTGATCTACGACGGCGCGCACGCGTTCGCCGAGAAGTACAAGGGCGTCGGCGTCGGCAATTTCGGCGACGCGACGATGTTCAGTTTCCACGCGACCAAGGTCTTCAACTCGATCGAGGGAGGCGCGATCGCTTTCCGCGACAAGAAATACAGGAAGGCGCTCCACGAGCTCAAGAATTTTGGCATCCACAGCCCGGAGATCGTCGACGCGATCGGAGGCAACGCGAAGCTCGACGAGTTCAGGGCGGCCATGGGCATCTGCAATCTTCGGAGAGTCGAGGAGTGCATGAGAAAGCGCAAGGTGATCTACGACTGGTACAATGAACGGCTGAGGGGAGTCCCCGGGATCCGGTTCTGCAAGCCGAATCCGAACGCGACCTGCAATTACGCATACTATCCGCTCGTGTTCGACAGGGAGGAGTTCGGAAAGAGCCGCGACGAGGTGTTCGACTCGCTTCTCCAGCATGGAATCAACGCCAGAAAGTATTTCTATCCTGCGGTCAACGAGCTGGCCGTATACAGAAATGTCTACAACAGCACAAACACCCCGGTCGCGCACGATATTTCCCTGAATATCATCACGCTTCCGATCTACGAGGAGCTTTCCCTCGAAGAAGTGGACATGATCTGTGACATTATTCTTTCATGCGGCAGGTGACAGCGGCATCGGAACTCAATGATAATCCGGCTGAAACCCCGGCAGATCCTTGTCTTTTGAGAACGCGAGGCTGCCGGGGTCAATTTTGACCAGACAGGTGGGACGGGAACATAGGAATGGGAATCGTTCAGGAAATCTACAAGCGCTTTATCATCGGCGATATCAAGAATACGGAGGGGGAGCCTGATGTTGAGGAGTGGAGACGCTTCCTCGACTCTCTTCCGGTTCCGAAGGATCCGATCGACGAGGCATATAACAAGTATCGCTGCAGACTGAGGTATGTCCCGGGGAGGAAGACGCGGCTGCTCAATTTTGCATCATTTTTCGTGCTTGGGTCCCTGCTCCCGAGAATGCGTGGGAGGAAGGACAGGCTTCCCACCGCGGAGGCGAGCCGTCTGCTCCTCGAGGTCAAGCCCGACGTGGGGACGAAGGACGTGCTTCCGCCCGAGCTTCCACAGCAGTACGGGGAGATGCTGGAGATTCCGAGGGAGTTCGCGAAGAGCGGCGTCTTGTCCGAGGAGGCTTATGAACTCTACAGGGAGGTCTCCAGGAGGTATCCGAAGGAGTACTATTTCAGGCTCTGGGCCCTGAGAGAATTGTCCAACCACACGAGTTATATAAGAAAATACAACCCTTCCGCAACGGCGGTCTATATCTGCGAGCGCAACGTTGTCGGTCCCATCGTCTATGAGCTCTACAGACGGAGCGGGCGGAAGTACATCTCCTTCATGCACGGAGAATACCTCCTGCAGCTCATCCAGGCGTATATGCATTTTTCCGAGTTCTACGTCTGGGACGAGATGTATGTCGACATGTTCAGGAAGGACCTCAACTGCGGGATCGACCGCTATATTGTGACGAGGCCCCTGAAGATCACGAAGAAGTGGCATCTCGAGGACATTGTCCCCGAATATTACTGCACCTACTACTTCTCGGGGGAGAGCACCACTTCCGTGAAGACGCTGGCAGGGGTGTTCGGGGAGATGAAGAAGAACGGGAGGAAATGCCTTGTCAGGCCCCATCCGCGCTACTCCCACTGGGACCTGATCGCGGAGTGCTTCGACGCGGATATGATAGAGAATCCCGCCGAGGTCACACTCGAGCAGTCCCTCGGGCGCACGAGGTACGCGGTCGGCCTCCACTCGACGGTTCTCCGGGAGGCGCAGATCGAGGGCAGGGAGGCCGTGATCGACGACCTGTCGGACCCGCCGCAGTATGAGAACCTGTACAACCGGAAATTCGTGGTCCTCAGGGGAGAGCACAAGCTCCTCTCCGAGATCCTCTGAGAGACATCCCGCGAGGGACGAGAAAGGACAGACATAACTGAGATGAAGATTCTGGCGGTTATTCCGGCGAGGGCCGGATCCAGAGGAATACCGAACAAGAATATACGGATCATCGGGGGACATCCTCTGATCTACTATTCGATCAGCAACGCAAAGCGCTCCCGCTTCATCACGGATATTATCGTGTCAACCGATTCCGACGCGGTGAAGATCATAGCCGGCCAGATGGGCGTCGGGTGCAGATGGAGGGATGAGCGGCTCTGCGGCGACGAGGTGACTCTCGACGAGGTCATCTACGACGCGGTTCCGAAGGACGTGAAGTGGGATTACGTCATCACGCTTCAGCCGACGTCCCCGACGCTGACCCCGGAGACGCTGGACGCCGCGATCGGCTACTGCATCGACAACGGGCTCGATACACTGATCTCCGCGATCAACGCGCCGCACCTGTCGTGGGGCGAGAAGGACGGAAAGAAGGTTCCGAATTACACGAAGCGGCTGAACAGGCAGTACCTGCCGCCCTGTTACCTGGAGACCGGGGCGTTCGTCATCTCGAAGGCGTCGGCGGTCACGGTGTCGGGGAGAATCGGGGAGAAGGTCGACGTCTATGAGGTCCCCGAGGAGGAGGCGGTGGATGTCGATACATTTTCCGATCTTCAGACCGTGGTCTCCCTTCTCGACAGGAAGAAGGTCGCGATATACGTCAACGGAAACAACACGCGGGGCATCGGCCACATCTACAGGGCCCTGGAGATCGCGGACGAGTTCTTCGTGAAGCCGGACATCTACTACGACGTCAACCAGACGGACATCAGCTTCTTCGGGAGAACGACCCATATCCTGATCCCGGTCAACGGGATCGCGGATCTCTTCGAGCGGTGCAGGAAGGAGCAGTACACGGTCTTCATCAACGATATCCTGACGACGACGATCGACTACATGATCGCGCTCCGCAACGTACTCCCGAAGGCGAAGATCATTAATTTCGAGGACGACGGGGAGGGATCCCTGAAAGCCGACCTGGTCTTCAACGCCCTCTACGAGAAGTCCGACTACCCGAATGTCTATGTGGGGCCGAAGTACTATATAGCCGGGAAGACGTTCCTCTTCTACGAGCCGATCGAGATCAGGGAGAAGGTCTCGAATGTTTTCATCTCCTTTGGAGGGGCAGATCCCCAGAATTACTCGGACCGCATACTGAAGATCATCTCGAAGGAGGAGTTCAGCGGTTATCACTTTACGGTGGTCCTCGGCCGGGCAAAGAAGAACGTGCAGAGCCTTCTTGAGTACAACGCCCGCCCGAATATCAGCGTGCTGTATGACGTCCAGAATATGCCGGAGCTGATGTCCTCCTGCGACGTCGCGGTGACGTCCAGGGGCCGGACCGGCTATGAGCTCGCGCTTCTCGGGATCCCGTCGATCGCGATGGCCCAGAACGGGCGCGAGGAGAAACACGGCTTCGTCTGCCACGAGAACGGATTCTCCTACATCGGCCTGAATCCGGGTGACGACGTGATCGAGGCGACGCTGAAGATGTATCTGACGATGTCAAAGGAAAGCAGGGCTCACTACCAGGAGCTTCTCCTGAAAAATGACCTCAGGGGAGGCCGGAAGCGTGTGATGAGCCTGATCGGAAACAGCTGAAAGGAGAGAAAATAAGATGGGCAGACCGTATCTCATTGCTGAAATGGGCGTTAACTTTTATGACACCGCGCGCGTGATGGGCATCACCCCCCTCGAGGCCGCGAAGCTCTACATCGACAGGGCCGCGGAGGTGGGGATCGACTGCGCCAAGTTCCAGTCCTACAAGGCGGACACGATCGTCTCCAGGAATTCACCCGCTTACTGGGATACGACCAAGGAGCCGACCGGAACGCAGTACGAGCTGTTTCTGAAGTTCGATCATTTCGGTGAGGCGGAGTACAGGGAACTGTGCGATTACACGCACGCGAAGGGAATGGACTTCACGTCCACGCCGTTCGACTACGCGTCCGCAGATTATCTCACGGGCATGGTCGATTTTTATAAGATCTCATCCTCCGACCTGTCGAATCTTCCGTTCATCCGCTACATCGGGGCGAAGGGCAAGCCCGTCTACATGTCGGTCGGCGCAGCGTTTCTGTCCGAGGTCGACGAAGCGGTCAGGGCCCTGAAAGAGGCGGGGTGCAGGGATATCGTCCTGTTCCACTGCGTTCTCTCTTATCCCACGGTTCCGGAGGACGCCAATCTCCGGGTCATCGAGACGCTGAAGAGGGACTTCCCGGACGTCAGGGTCGGATTCAGCGACCACGTCGCGCCGGATGATACGATGATGACGCTCGCCACGGCTTACCTGCTCGGAGCTGAGGTGCTTGAGAAGCATTTTACCCTTGACAAGACTCTTCCGGGAAATGACCACTATCACGCGGGCGACCCTGAAGATTTTGCAAAGGCGATCCGCAACTTCGAGTGGATCGACAGAGTGCTCGGCTCCCCGGAGAAGACGGTTCTTCCCTGCGAGCTGATTCCCCGGAGGGAGGCGAGAAGATCGCTCGTCCTGACGAGGGACATGAAGAGCGGAGAGGTGATCCGGGAGGAGGACCTGATGCCCAAGAGACCGGGAACGGGAATCTCCCCGAAATACGCCGACATCGTGATCGGACGCTGTGTTACAAGGGATCTTCCGGAGGACACGATTCTCAAGTGGGACATGATCTGACTTCTCCGGGATTCCGTCCGAAAGAATATATAAGGAGTGAAAGTGAGTATGGGCGATAACGGTGATCTTAAGACCCGGGAGACTGACGGGACTGTATTTGACGTCAGGCGTCTCCTTTCTGCGCTCTGGCGGCACGCCTTGTTCATCCTGAGCTGTGCCCTGGTCGGCAGTGTGCTGCTGGCGGCGAAAGAAGCTTACACGAACAAGCCGAAATACAAGTCTTCTTTCTCCGTCTACGTCGTCAACAAGACGGCTGACCAGGAGGTGAGCAGCCTGTCGACGGCCGATGTCACGGCGTCGAATCAGGCGGCATCTTCCTATGCCTCTGAGATCAAGAGCAACCAGCTGTTTATCGACAGGGTGATCGAACAGGCGGGGCTGACCGGAGTCTATGACTATAACGCGGTCAGAAACGCGATCTCGACGGCGCATGAGAATAACTCCCAGAAAGTCGACATCACGGTCACGCTTAATAAGTCGGAGGACTGTGTCAGGCTGACGAGGGCGCTCGCCGTGATGATTCCCTCCGTGCTTCCGGAGGTTGTCCGCGGGACTTCGGTGAGAGTGACATCCAATCCGCTTCAGTCCGCCTCAAGGACGGTCGCGAATGTGAAGGGAAGCGCGAAGAAGGGCTTCCTCTTCGGCCTCATCCCCGCTGTCTTCCTGGTGCTGCTTCTCGAGCTTCTGGACGGCAGGGTCAAGTCGACCCAGGAGCTGGCAGCCATCGCGGGTGGAAAGAAGCTCAGCGTGATCCCCTCCGCCCGCGGGAAGAGCGTCATTCTCGGGGACGAAAGTGACGACCGCTACAAAGAGGCGTGGTTTTCGCTCAGGACCGGACTTCTGGCCGGGAAGGAAGGCGAATCCAGTGTCATCGGGGTGACAAGCTGCTCCGACTCGGAAGGGAAGACGACGACCGCGCTCAACCTCGCGATCGCTTATTCCGAGATCGGAAAAAATGTCCTCCTTGTGGACGCGAATCTCAGGAATTCCTCCTGCGCTGACCTGCTCGGGGCGGAAAACGCCCCCGGTCTCTGCGAGGTGATGAGCGGGACAGCTGAAATCAGGGACGCCGTCAGGGCGGGGATCCGCCCGGGAATCAGCTTCCTTCCGCCGGGTGTCCCAACGGGCGAACCGGCGAATATCATCGGCTCGGGGAAGATGAAGACGGTGTTCTCCCTTCTCCGGGAGCAGTTTGACGTCATCGTCGTCGACCTGCCCGCCGCGGAACGGTATTCCGACGCGGTGAGCGCGGGCGGATTCGTGGACAGCTTCCTCTTTGTCGTGAGGAAGAGCTGCTCCGACAGCAGGAAGATCCGCTCGGCCGTGGAAAAGCTCGAGGATGCCGGCGGCAGGATCGCTGTCTTTGTTTATAATGATGCGGGAGCGAAGTGATGAAGAAGAATATGAGAAAGTGGATTCAGATCGGGCTGATTATTCTTGACGTGCTGCTGATCGGGGCGCTCGCGGGCGTGATGTATCTCGAGAAGCGGCGTGAGAGCAAGTCCGGGAAGGCTCTGTCGAGAGCCGTCAGCGTGGTCCAGGCTGAAGTGAATGCCGCAGCCGCGGCGCTGGCGACGGAGTCAGACATGATGTCGTCGGAGACGATCAGCTCGATGTCGAATGTCGAAGAGATGGCCATGCTCAACGGCATCGCGGAGATCCCGAAGAAGATCAGCGTCCGCGGGGACAGCTTCACGATCGAGGGCGGTGATCCCCAGAGCACATATCCCGCCATTCTTCAGCGGATGCTGCTTGAGGGCGGAAGCGAGCAGACGGTTCTGGATTACACGCTGGACAACAGGAACGTCATGACGCATATGTACTATGCGGGAGTTCCAATGGCGGATATCCAGGCATTTGTGAACAAGAACAGGTCTTCGGCCGATCCGGCCATCTCCGAGGATCCCGCGGAGACGCAGCTCGGCAATGTTTCCGATCTCGTGCTGGACAGGTACGACAGGGACGCGATCCCGATCATCTTCGTCGGCAACTGCGGGGGCTGGGGGAAGAACGTCTTCCAGCTGATCGAGATGCAGAGGTCGATCCTCTCCACCTATGACCAGAAGGATCTGTACATGATCATCGGGACGCACTTCTTCGGCTATGAGGACGTCGATTCGTTCGACAAGCTGATGGCGAGCTACTGGGGCGGCCACTATCTGGACGCGTCCCAGGTCTCCGGTGCTTCGCTGAACACACTGACCGGACATGAGCGCCTCTGCGTGAGAATTGTCGAGCGCCTGAAGAAGCTCGGCTACTTCTCGGTCACCGCGATGGCTCCGGATGAGGAACTGTATACCGCGGGGTGATCACGGTAGATGAGCCGCGGGAGGCCGCAGGATGACTGCGGGAGTTGAGCCGCGGGAGGGCCGCGGTGAGGCCCGCCACGGGTCCCCGCTGCATAAGTGAGTGATGAAGGACAGTCCGCCCGCCGGCGGGCTGTCTTTTTTATGCAACGAACCAACGGACTTTTTATAAGAAACACCGAAGCGGTTTACGTTCCCGGCAAGGGGTGTTATCCTTTTTGCGTTGCCCATTTTGAGCAGATGATTTACGGATCGGACCATGGAGGCGGTATGGCTTATGAGAGTCTTGTCCCCGGCCACGTTCTTACGGAAGAGGACGTGATCCGGGTTCTCCGGCAGGGAGAGACAGGGGCCAGGTGGCTCGCGGAGCAGGTGAGAGAGTGCGCGCCGTCAGGGGTGAGCTACGAGGAGCTGATCGAGAGCGTCTCCCTCAGGAACGACATGGAGGATACCATCCCCGGATCGGGGGGAGGAACAGGGGACCCCGTCTACTATGCCTGGAGAAGCGCGGGAAATATGCTGCGGGAAGAGGCCGCGTTCTACATGCGCCAGCGGCAGAACAGGATCTACGCGTCGATGATCGTGGGAAGGATCTGGAGCTCGCTTAAGAATCTCGAACCCGAGATGCAGGAAGTGCTCAGGCGGTTCTATGTCGACCGCGAGTGCGTCGAGGATATCGCCGGACACCTCCGGATCTCCCAGACGACGTTCTGGAGGAGGAGAAGGAAGGCGGTGAGACTCATTTTACAGGAGTGCGGCGAGGACCGGCCGTCCCAAACGATGTGTTGATAATCGTCTCCGTCTGATGATATAATCTTTATGAGAAATCAGGAAAGAGGAGTGTTAAAACCGATAATGATACATGCCGGTCTTGTTCTGGAGGGAGGCGCTGAACGGGGCATATTTACCGCGGGCGTACTTGATTATCTGATGGAGAAAGAGCTGTGGCTCGAGTATACCTGCGGGGTTTCGGCGGGCGCGTGCGCCGGCGTCGACTACGTGTCGCGCCAGATCGGGAGGACCAGGGACGCCCTGATTCCCCGGGACAGGAGCTATAGGATGGCGAAGCCCTCCTGCCTGCTGACACAGAGATCGCTGATCGATATGGACATGCTGTTCGACCGGTTTCCCAATGACCTGATTCCGTTCGACTACGATACCTATTTCGCTTCTGACCTTCTCTGCGAGATGGTTGTGACGGACTGCGCGACGGGACGCGCGGAATACATGGATGATCGGAAGGACCGGGACCGGTTTATGACGATCTGCAGGGCGTCGTCCTCCATTCCGGTATTTGCTCCGCCTGTCGGGATCGACGGCAGGCTGTATGTCGACGGCGAAGTCAGCGACGCGATCCCGGTGCTTCACTCGATGAAGAAGGGGTACAGAAAGAACATCGTTGTCCTGACGCGGCAGAAGGGTTACAGGAAGAAGGCCCCGGGCAGCCTGATGAAGGCGCTCTACAGGGCCCGGTTCGGCAGGTATGAGGAACTGCTCCGGAGACTGCTTTATAAATATACAGAATACAACAGGACGCTCGATATGGTCGAGAAGTGGGAAGCAGAGGGTAAGCTCTTTGTGTTCAGGCCCACGGTGACGCCGGTGGACCGTCTGGAGATGAATCCGGACAGGCTGAAGCCGTTTTACGCGCACGGGTATGAACAGGCGGAGGAGCGCTTTTCGGAACTGGAAGAGTATCTTGGGCTTAATATGTGAACAGAAACACGGTGAGAAAGGCAGACAATATGAACCATCTGATTATTGAGGGCTTTATCGGCTCGGGAAAAGGGGCTGTCGGGAAGATCGCGGCGAAGAAGCTGAAGATTGATTTTCTTGATCTCGACAAGATCGTGTCCCAGAAGATGAAGATGACAAGTGCCGAGATTTACGACAGATTCGGCGAACCCTACTATCGGGCGATGGAGACGCTTGCGCTGGATGAGCTCACGAACCGCACTGAAAGAGCAGTGATCGTCCTGGGGAGCGGCGCTGCGCTGATGCCCCAGAACAGGAAATATTTCGAGGAGCTCGGCAAGGTTTACTACATCAAGCTGAAACCCGCCAACCTTCTCGCGAACATGAAGAAGTCCAACAAAAAACACGCATGGATCAACGGGGACGCCTGGGACGAGCAGGTCCTCCGCCTGTACAAGGAGAGGGAGCCGTCCTACAAGAAAGCCGCGAATGTGACAATCAAGGCCGACGGCAAGACTCCCGAGGAGATCGCGGATCTCATTCTCGCAGATGACAAAGGATGAGCTGTTCCACATCATCGAGCGGCATCTGTTTCCCGGTCCAGATCCTGAAGGACTCCGCGCCCTGGCCGATCAGCATGGAGAGGCCGTTCGACGAGGGAAGGCCCGCCGAGGCCGCAAGTTTAAGGAGCGGCGTGACCAGCGGATGATAGATGATGTCGTAGACGAACAGACCCTCGTGGAGATATGAGGCGTCGGGAATCAGTGTATCCGGTCCGCCCCGGGCGCGGCCGGCCATGCCGACATTCGTCGCGTTGACGAGGGCACGGCTTTCGGCGATCTCACTTTTCAACGTGTCCGCGCTCTCATAGGAACAGATCTTTACGGTGAGGCCGGAGAATTCCCTGAGCTTTTCGCGGATCTCCTCGACGCGCTGTCTCGAGGCCGGCCTGTTGCAGAATACGGAGATCTCGGACACACCGTCCAGAGCAGCCTGAATCAGAATCGCGCCCGCGGCGCCGCCGGACCCGAGAAGTGTGAACTTTTCACCCCTGAGCGGACAGCCCGCCCGGGCCGCGGCGTTCATGAAACCGATGCCGTCCGTCGTGTAGCCGATGAGACGGCCGTTTTCATTTTTAACGGTATTGACGGAT
>CACYEN010000031.1 GCA_902773435.1 uncultured Lachnospiraceae bacterium
GATGTCGGGATTGCCGAAGAGGGCCTGCGCGAGAAGCACCTTGACCTTGACGGGACCCTCGAGCGTCCCCATCACCTTGTGGTGGAGGTCAGGCTCGATACCGAGGCCGATGAGCAGCGACTCCGCGTCGGATTCCGCCTCCCAGCCGTTCATCTCCGCAAATTCTCCCTCGAGTTCGGAGGCACGGATCCCGTCCTCGTCGCTGAAGTCCTCCTTCATGTAGATCGCGTCCTTCTCCTTCATGATCTCGTAGAGGCGCCTGTTGCCGAGGATAACCGTGTCGAGCACGTTGTAGTCGTCGTATTTGAAGTGATCCTGCTCGAGGAAGGAAATGCGGTCGCCGGGCGTCACGACGATGCTGCCGGAAGAGGTGTCAAGCTGGCCGGCGAGGATCTTGAGAAATGTGGACTTCCCCGCGCCGTTTGCCCCGATCAGGCCGTAACAGTTGCCCTCCGTGAATTTGATGTTGACGTCCTCGAAGAGGGCTTTCTTCCCGACTCTGTAAGTTACGTTGACTGCTTCAATCATGTATGCTCCTTTTCCGCCTTTGTGTTATACTGTCTGATGAAAGACAGAAGCTGACCACATTTTCCGGGAGCGGGGACGGTTCCGTCTCCCGCCCGATCCATCTCAAGGGAGTGACTACGCCATGTTCAAGCGCAAAAAAGACAAATTCCGGGAGGATATCATCCTCGGGGTCTCCGCCATCCTGTTTATGCTGATACTCACGGTTATAGGATCGATCAGGGATTCGAAGTCCTGACCTTCTTTCTCATGTAAATGATATAGGCCGCGGAGATGATAAGCGCCGCCGCCGAGAGCAGCACTCCGGCCCGAAGTCCCGGCACCGTATAGGTCAGCAGGATGCGGTTCTCCCCCTGACTGATCCTGACTGCCATGAAACCGTTGACGTCGATGATCTCCGTCTCGTCCCCGTTCACCCTGGCTCTCCAGCCGCTGTCGTTCGGGATCGAGAAGAACGCGTATTTATCCGCGTCGGCCGTGATAGTCGAACTGAAAGAGGATGTGGTCCGCCTCACGTCACGCGAGGACTCCGGGAGATGCGACTGGCTTATGGACGTGATGAACGGTTCCGTCGCCGACCCGTCGGCAGAGGCCGAGTAGTGCCTGAGAACCCGGCTGACCTCCTCTTCTTTGTCGTCGGGGATCACGAGGGTCTTCAGCATGACGACCGCCCGCGTCTCCGACACGGTCTCGTCGAATTCGCTCCGCGTCATATACGTGTCGTAGGTGAACCCGATCGGGGGCACCGACTCGTCCTTGTAGATGTAATAGGTCCTGTATTTCCCCTCCGCTTTTCCGGCAAGAACTTTGCCGTCCTTCTCCTCCTTCTCGTAGGTATACCGCGCCGAGATCAGGTTCATCATCCCGGACGGCGCCTTCGGGGACTTCACGTCCCTCTTGAGTCCAAGGCTCTCATAGAAGCGGAAGATGGAGCCCGAGACCGTGCTGCAGAAATTCGCGCTCGTCTGAAACCCGTGCGTCAGCGTCTCCGGGTTGTCCGTGTTGGTGAAACGGTACTCGGGTCCCGGGTCCTGGAACTGGGCCGAAGTGACGATCCTGTCCCTCAGGTGCTCCGCGTCCTCCCCGTTCGCCGCGTTGTAGAGATAGATCGCGGAGATCAGCGTCGCCGTCGAGAAGAGGAAAATGCCCGCCGTGAAGAGCTCCCTTCTCCTCTTCCTGAGCTGGGTCAGGATCAGCCATGTCAGGATTGTCCCTCCCACGCTCACGCAGGACCAGATGATGAAGAGCGTCGGGCGGTAGATCTTGCTCTTCTCCGAACTGCTCCAGGGGACAAACGCGAGAAACGCGATAAAGCCGCCCGTTATCAGGGACCAGAGGATCATGCCGTTCTGGACGGCGATCTCGGACGGCGTCGTCCCGGAATAAAGATTCGAGTCCATCTCGATCCGCTCGAGGACGATCGCGCCGCAGAGCGCGAACAGCAGAACCGGCATGTAGAACCATCTGTGGTAAAGCCCCGCGAACATCGAAAATGCCGCGTTGAAGATCGGCACGACCGCAACAACGAGGCAGAAAACCAGCATTCTCCGCAGCCAGCTGCGCTTCCCCTTTCTCAGGAACAGGTAGGCGAAGACAAGTATCATTCCCGTCATCGGGATGTACGCCGCGCAGGACGCGAAATTCTTCTGGATCACCGCGCTGTGGTCCGACATGACCTCGCCCGGGAAGATCAGGCCTCTCAGGATGAAGAGGTATCTCTCCGCGCCGAACACGAGTGAATTGCTCCCGACATAATCGAATTTCACACGGGGATTCTGCATGACAAAGAGCGCGGCGGGAAGCAGGAGAACCGCTCCGAGCGCGCAGCCGAGAACCCCCTCGAGAAGGATCCCGGGAAGCTTTTTCCATGTCTTCGCGCCGTTCTCCACAACGAACCGCAGGATGAAGTAAGCCGCGAGAAAGATCACTTCCCCTGGGAAGAAGAAGTAGTTGACAAGCACGTTCAGCGTCACTGCGAAGATGAACGGCCCCCTCTCCCCCTTCTCAACCAGCCGGTCCAGCGTCAGCAGAAGAAGCGGAAACAGGGCGGCGACATCGTGGAAGTGGTAGAACAGCAGGTCCTCGTGCATAAAGCCCGAGAACGCGTACATCATCGAAGCGATGACGGCGTTCCGGGGGTTCCTGACGAACTGCCTGATCCAGAGAAATGCCGTGAGTCCTGCGAACGCGTACTTGAGGACATAGATCCAGCCGACGACATGCATGAACATTCCCGACGGGAACAGCAGCGAGAGCCAGAACGACGGATTTCCGAGCACATAGAACATCATCCCGCCGATGAAGTTGGAACCGAGGTCGAGCGACCAGTCCCAGATGACATTTCCCGATTTAATCGCGTCGTTCGCGTACATCGCGAACGGGATCTGCTGGACATTGAAGTCGCCCGCGACGGAGAAGATCCCCCCGTTCCTGATGATGAACAGGCCGAATCCTATCGCGGCTGCCACCAGGTTCAGCAGGAACGCCATCAGCGCGTAATTTGGTTTTTCCGATTTTTTAAAGGCACTGAATTTCAGTTTCAAAATCCCGAAGACACTCCGATCACTTGATTGTCAGTTACTGTCTCAGAAAGTAGAAATAACAGAGGATA
>CACYEN010000032.1 GCA_902773435.1 uncultured Lachnospiraceae bacterium
CCGCATACTTCACCTTTTCTCACACCCCCGCTGAAACATGCTGCCACTTTCATAGCCTGGTCTACCGTCAGTCCATACTCCTCCGCATATGCTCCAAGAACTGCCTGCGAGCAGTTGAATATTTCATCGAATATCTTCATTGCTTTTTCTTTGTGTGTCATAGATCTTCACTCCACTTATAGTATTTTTTTCTTAAGCAAATTAACTATGCCCTGTCTGCGATAATCCTCATCTACATAGATCGATATTGTTGCTGTCGTAAAAGAACTACCGTCTCAATATGCTGTGTCTCCGGAAACATGTCCACCGGCTGAACCCGCTCCACACGGTACCCGCTGCCGTCTCCCTCCTCCGTGAACAGCTTCAGGTCACGCGCCAGTGTCGCCGGGTCACAGCTGACATATACGATCTTCCCGGGCGCCATCCGGCGCACAGCCCGGATCAGCGCGGCGTCACACCCCTTCCTCGGCGGATCGAGCACGACGACGTCCGCCGCCGGACATGGCTCTCCCTCCGGGAAGTATCCTCTCGTGACAATCTCCTCCGCGGCGCCGGCATAGAACCGGGCATTTCCGATCCCGTTCAGAGCGGCATTCTCCTTCGCGTCCCTGATCGCGTCGGGCACGATCTCCACGCCGTAGACCGCCTTCGCCGACCTTGCCAGAAAAAGCGAGATCGTCCCGATACCGCAGTAGAGGTCGTAGACGACCTCTTTCCCTGTCAGCCCGGCTGCCCTGACGGCCTCCCTGTAGAGAATCTCGGTCTGCGCGGGATTGACCTGGTAGAAAGACCGGGGAGAGACGCGGAACGTCAGCCCGTCCAGCACGTCCGTGATATAGGGCTCCCCATGGAGTGATTCGGTGCGCTCCCCGAGAATGACATTTCCCCTCTTCGTGTTTATGTTGACGCAGATCGAGCGGATCCCCGGGATCTCAAGCATCCTGCTTACGTATTCGTTGGCGTGCGGCATTTTCCGCCCGTTGATCACCGGGCACACGAGGATCTCCCCGGTCGAGAACGCGGACCGGATGAGAAGATGCCTCACGACCCCCTCCCCCGTCTGCTCGTTGTAAGGAGGAATGTGAAAATGGCGCATAAACGCAAGCGTCGTCCCGAGAATGTCCGCGTATACCTCCGGCGTGAGCCTGCAGTCGCGCACGGGGATGATGGAGTGCGTCCTTCCGGCGTAGAATCCCGCCTCGAGCTCCCCTTTCACGGTTCCGACCGGATACTGGGCTTTGTTGCGGTACCGGAAGGGATGTTCCATCCCGATGACGGGGAGCACCTCTGTCCCCGCAAGGCCGCCGATCTTATCCAGCGCGTCCCGCACGAGTCTGCGCTTCCACCGAAGCTGCGCGGCATAATCGTACTCCTGGAAGCGGCATCCCCCGCAGCGCCTCGCCTCGGGGCAGGCGGCCTCCGTCCGGTCCGGGGAAGGGGTCAGAACCTCTTCGACGCGCGCGTAGGCGTAGGTCTTCCCGGGCTTCGTGATCCTGGCCCGGACCGTGTCGCCGATCAGCGCATCTTTCACAAAGAGGGTATAGCCGCCGGCGCGGCCGATACCCTCTCCTTCTCTCGTAAAATCTTCGATTGTCACGTCGAGCAGGTCGTTCCTGTTCACAGGGCTGCCCGGCAGCATTCTCTTTTTACTCATCCGTCCGCCTAAGGTTGCTGTCGAAGAAGCGGTTGAAGCCGAGCCATTTTTCGCCGTAGGCGGCATTTTCAAGCGCTTCCGTCATCGTCTCGAGCTTCGCGTCCGTGTTGTCGGCCATGTTGAGGGCGAGCGCCTCTATGATCGCCGGTTTCTTCGGGGAACCGAACTCGTACTCGCCGTGATGGGCGAGTATGCAGTGCTTCAGTTCCGTCTCGAGAAATGCCGGGAACCCCTCGATCTTCAGCACATGGTCGTGGACCATCTCCGCGCCGATCGTGATATGGCCGAGCATCTGCCCGTCGTCGGTGTACTCATTGGTCGGGAAGAGGGACAGTTCCTTCGTCTTGCCGATATCATGGAGGATCGCCGCCGTGATCAGCAGGTCCCTGTTGATCGCGGGATAGTGGTCCGCGATAAAGACGCAGAGCTTTGTCACGGCGATCGTGTGCTCGAGCAGGCCTCCGACGAAGCTGTGGTGAACCGTCTTCGCCGCCGAGTGCTGGACGAAGGAGTGAAGGAATTCCTTGTCTTCCGCGAAGAAGCTCCGAAGCAGCTGCTTCAGATAGTCGTTGCCGACGCTGTCGATGAAGTCCCGGAGCTCCCTCAGCATGACGTTGGTGTTGCGCTTTGTGACCGGCAGGTAGTCAGCCGGGATGTACTCGCCCTCGTCGGCCTTCCGGACCTGCTTGAGCGAAGCCTGGAGCGAACTGTTGAACATGCTCACGGTTCCGGCGACGTAGATATAGTCGAGAGCCTCGAACTCCCCGATGCCTTCCGAATTGGGGTCCCAGATCTTCGCGTCCAGCTGGCCGGTGCGGTCCTGGAGAATGACGGTCTCGTAGTTTTTCCCGTTCTTCGTCACCGCCGACTGCTTGTGCTTGCAGAGATAGACATCCTGAATGCGGCTGCCCTCTTTGAGTTCACTGATAAATCTCACGGTGTCTTCCTTTCTGTAGATGCGATAAATTCAATATAACCTATCAAATTCCCGAATGCAATGGAAGAATCGGCACAGGGAAAGGCGCGGCGCGCGGAAAGCCCGCTCCACCAGTGCGGACGGCCCTCTCCCGCGGCGCAGGCGCTTTACTTTTTCCCGGAATCGTTTACAATAGATGGTATGAATGAAAAAGCCTTACATACACTTGAATACGACAAGATCATCGAGCGCCTGACCGCATTTGCCGCGTCTCCGACCGGCAAGGACAGGTGCAAAAACCTCGTGCCTTCGGACTCTCTGCCGGAGATCACGCGGCTCCAGGACGAGACCGCGGCGGCCGTCGACCGGATTCTCAGAAAGGGCAGCGTCTCCTTCGGGAGCGCGCACGACGTCCGCGCCTCCCTTATGCGCCTGGAAATCGGCAGCACGCTCGGGATTCGCGAACTGCTGATGATCGCCGCCCTGCTCGAGAACGCGGGGATCGTCCGCGCCTACTCGGCCCGCTCTAGGGACGACGAGCCCGACGACATCCTTACCCCGATGTTCTCGGCGCTCGACCCGCTGAAGAGCGATTCGGCCGAGATCCGGCGTTGCATCCTCTCGGAGGACGAGATCAGCGACGACGCGTCTCCCGCCCTCCGCAGCGTGCGCAGAAGCATCCGGTCTTCGGGCGAGCGCATCCGGACGGAGCTCACGAGACTCATCTCCGGACCGGCGAAGGATTATCTGCAGGATTCCCTGTTCACGACAAGGGACGGGCGGTACTGCATTCCCGTCAAAAATGAGTACCGCGCCCAGGTCTCCGGCATCATCCATGACACGAGCAAGACCGGTTCGACCGTCTACATCGAGCCGGCTTCGGTCGTGCGCCTGAACAACGAGATCCGGGAGCTGAAGATCAAGGAGGCCCAGGAGATCGAAGTCATTCTCTCGAATCTCTCCGCCGGCCTCGCGGACAAGACGGGCATTATCAGACAGGACTTCGACCTCCTGGCCGAGCTCGATTTTATCTTCGCGCGGGCTCACCTGGCGCTGGAGCAGAATGCCTCGAAACCGATCGTCGGTACGGACGGCATCATCGAGATCCGTCAGGCGAGACACCCGCTCATCCCGAAGAAACAGGTCGTCCCGATCGACATCAGGCTCGGCAGGGACTTCGACCTCCTCGTGATCACCGGCCCGAACACGGGCGGCAAGACGGTGTCGCTCAAGACGACCGGCCTTCTGGTCCTCATGGGACTTGCCGGCCTGCACATTCCCGCCGGGGACCGCAGCCGGATCAGCGTATTTCATGAGGTCTACGCCGACATCGGCGACGAGCAGAGTATCGAGCAGTCGCTGTCGACATTTTCATCCCATATGAAACACGTCGTCGAGTTCCTCCGCCTCGCCGACGAGAACAGCCTTGTGCTGTTCGATGAGCTCGGCGCGGGGACCGACCCGACCGAGGGCGCGGCGCTCGCGATCTCGATCCTCAATGACCTCCACAGCCGCGGGATCCGCACGATGGCGACCACGCACTACAGCGAGATCAAGATCTACGCGCTCCGCACGCCCGGCGTTGAAAATGCCTGCTGCGAATTCAACGTCGACACGCTCTCGCCGACGTACAGGCTGCTGATCGGGGTGCCCGGCAAGAGCAACGCGTTCGCGATCTCCAGAAAGCTGGGGCTCCCGGAGGACCTGATCGACACCGCAAAGACTTATATCGACAGCGAGGACGCGTCGTTCGAGGACGTGATCTCCGATCTCGAGCGGCAGCGGACCGAACTCGAGCAGGAGAAGCTCGAGGCCGAGCGGATCCGCGGGGAGATCGACCGGCTGAAGAGCGAGCTCGAGGAGAAACAGGCTAAATTCAGGGAGAAGAAGCGCGATATGATCTCGGATTCGTCCGAGGAGGCGCGCAGGATTCTCCAGGAGGCCAAGGACTACGCCGACAAGACGATCAGCTGGTTCGCGAAGCGCGGCGGAAATACGCGCGAGATGGAGAAGCAGCGCTCCGAGCTGCGGAATAAGCTCGACGAGCTGGGCCGGAATATCAGGGGGGTCGAATCTCCCCGGGGCGAGAGAGGGAACCTGTCACCCGGGGACCTGCGCATCGGCGACCAGGTGAAGATCATCAGCATGGGCATGAAGGGAACTGTGAGCACGCTGCCAGACAGCAAGGGTACGCTCTTCGTGACCTGCGGGATCATGAGGACGAAGGCCCGGGTCGACGACCTCGTCCTCCTGGATGAGGCTCCGGGACAGGAGGCTTCGAAAACCGCCTCCGGGAAGCTCAGCATGTCCAAGTCATTCGCGATCTCCCCGGAGATCAACCTGCTCGGGAAGACCGTCGACGAGGCCTGCTCCGAGCTCGACAAGTACCTCGACGACGCGGCGATCGCCCACCTGGAGCAGGTGCGCATCGTCCACGGCAAGGGGACCGGCGCGCTCCGCCAGGGCGTGCAGAAGTACCTGAAGAAGAACCGCCACGTGGAGTCCTTCAGGCTCGGGGAGTTCGGCGAGGGCGACGCGGGCGTCACGATCGCGAAGCTGAAGTAACGGTAAGGCCGGTCTCAGCGGCCGGCGGGAGCGCGCCTGCGCAAACCCCTTTTAAAGCGAAGGATACGACCGCCTCAGCGGTCGTATCCTTTATTCTCGATATATCTGATATGCCCGCGGCACCGAAGGACCTTCGCCTTCTCCCCCGTCAGCGCGCCGACCACGGCGCACGGCACGCCCGCGTCCCTGAGCGCGGTCTCAAGCCCCGAACCGTCCGCTGCCGCTGCCGCGATGAGCCCTCCCGAGTCCTCCTCGTAGGGATTCAAGCCGAGATATTCACAGATCTCAATCGTCTCCTGGCGGACAGGAATCTTCAGGAGATCTACCCGGAACCCCCGCCCCGCGGCCTCCCCGAGATCCCAGAGCGCCTTCATCACGCCGCCCCAGCCGCCCGGGACATAGGCGGAGAGCCCGTGCTCGTGGGCAATCCTGAGGATGCGCCTCCGCGTATCCTCCATTTCCGCCGAACTTCTTTCGCAGTAGCCGAGCCGGTACTCCGGCGCAAAGAAATAAGGGAAGCGTCTCACAAGCTTCCCCCTCTCCCTGCGGAGAGCTTCCCTCACGGCGCCCTCCGCGGCCGTTCCCACGATGATAATCGCGTCTTCCATCATGTCACCCGCAGCTTCTTTCGCCCGGCCTGCGACTGCCTCTTCCTCACCTTGCGATCATCGGAAGCAGCGTCGTCAGGATCATCGTCACCGCGATCACGACGGCGATCACGGCGATCACGAGCTTCTGCGTCTTTCTGTTCATCATAGCGCTTAATTCCTCCTCTTATGCTTCAAGCGGATAGCGGTCTGTCAGGGACTTCACGATCTCCTTCGCGGCCGGAATATTGTCCTCCGACCTGATGACAAGGGCGATCGCCTCCGCGATCCTGTCCATATCCGCCTCGTTCATTCCTCTCGTCGTAACCGCGGGCGTTCCGAGACGGACGCCGGACGTCACGAACGGCGAGAGCGGCTCCCTCGGGACCGTGTTCTTATTTGCCGTTATGTTGGCGCGGTCCAGGCGGTTCTCGATCTCTTTTCCCGTGAGATCCGTGCCCCGCAGGTCCACGAGCATCATGTGGTTGTCGGTTCCGCCGGTCACGATCTTCACGCCCCTCGACATGAGCCCCGCGGCGAGAGCCTTCGCGTTCGCGACGATCGCCTTCGCGTACTCCGCGAATTCAGGCTGCAGGTCCTCTTTGAGCATGACCGCCTTGGCGGCGATGCAGTGCATCAGCGGTCCCCCCTGTGTCCCGGGGAAGATCGACTTGTTGAGGTAATGCTCCTTCGCGAACTCGGCGGAGGAGAGAATCATGCCGCCCCTCGGCCCGCGAAGTGTCTTGTGTGTCGTCGTGGTCACAACGTGCGCGTAGGGGATCGGGCTCGGATGCTCCCCGGTCGCGACGAGGCCGGCGATGTGAGCCATGTCCACCATGAGGTAGGCTCCGACTGCGTCCGCGATCTCGCGCATGCGCTTGAAGTCAATGATCCTGCAGTAGGCGCTCGCGCCGGCGATGATCAGCTTCGGACGGCACTCCCTGGCGATGCGGAGCACTTCGTCGTAATCGATGAAGCCCTCCTCGTTGACTCCATAGGATACCGGATGGTAGTAATTTCCGGACAGATTGGCCGGTGAACCGTGGGAGAGGTGGCCTCCCTCGTCGAGCTTCATTCCCATAAATGTATCGCCGGGCTGGAGCAGCGCGTAGAGAACCGCCATATTGGCCTGGGCGCCCGAATGGGGCTGGACATTGGCGTAGGTGCATCCGAACAGCTTCATGGCCCGGCTGCGGGCGAGGTCCTCGATCTCATCGACGCATTCGCAGCCGCCGTAGTAGCGGTGTCCGGGATACCCCTCGGCGTACTTGTTCGTGAGAACGCTTCCGAGTGCAGAAATGACGGCTTTGCTCGCCCAGTTCTCCGAGGCGATCAGCTCGATGTGCGAGTTCTGCCTGCCGATCTCCGCAAGGATGAGATCGGCAATTTCGGGGTCTGTCTGTCTGATGTCCTCAAGTGTGTACATAGAATCTCCTTTCAGTTCTCCAGGGCCGGAATAATCACTGTCCGGCGCTTTCAGTCTCGCTTTTTCATATTCGCGAATTTTGTGTATTCAGGCAGCCAGACCAGTTTTGTCGTGCCGATCGGGCCGTTTCTCTGTTTTGCGATGATGATCTCCGCGACGTTTTTCTCCTCGGTGTCCTTGTGGTAGTAGTCGTCCCGGTAGATGAACATCACGACGTCCGCGTCCTGCTCGATCGCGCCGGACTCGCGCAGGTCAGACAGCATCGGCCGATGGTCCTCCCTCGTCTCGGCGCCGCGGTTCAGCTGTGAGAGCGCTATGACGGGGATGTTCAGCTCCCTCGCGAGAGACTTGAGGCCGCGGGAGATGTCGGAGATCTCCTGCTGCCGGTTCTGGCCCGCGGAGCCGCTCCCTGACATCAGCTGCAGATAGTCGATAAAAATGGCCTTGATATCCGCGTCGATCTTGAACTTTCTCGCCTTGGAGCGAAGTTCCCTGAGCGTGATTCCGGGCGTGTTGTCTATGATGATCCCGGAATTCGCGAGCACTCCGGACGCCTCGACGACCTTGCTCCACTCGTCGTCGTTCATCTTTCCGATCCTGATCTTCTGGGCGTCGACCCTCGACTCCAGGGAGAGGAGGCGGTTCATCAGGGTCTCGCTCGACATCTCGAGGGAGAACATCGCGACCGGCATCTGCCTGGTCACGGCCATGTACTCCATGATGTTGAGGACGAGAGCCGTCTTGCCCATGGAAGGCCTCGCGGCAATCAGGATGAAGTCCGAATTCTGAAATCCGGACGTCTTTATATCGAGGTCCGTGAAACCCGTCTCGAGCCCGGTCACATGGTTCTTGGATCTCGACGCCGCGGCGATCGCTTCGAGCGCGTTGTAGACGATCTGGCTGATCGGCGTAAACGTCTCGGACGACCTCTGCTGAACGATCTGGAAGATGCTCTTCTCCGCCTGGTCCAGGATCACCTCGGTGTCGTCCTTCTCCCTGTAGCAGGCGCTCTCAATCTCGGAGGACGCACTGATCAGGCGCCGGAGCGTCGCCTTGCTGCGCACGATCTCCGCGTAGTCGCGGACATTTGCCGAAATCGGAACCGCGTTGAGCAGATCCGCCAGGAACTCGGGTCCGGCCATCTCCGCGGGGATGTCCTTCTTCAGCAGCGCCTCGCGGAGCGTGACGACGTCAATCGGCTTCCTCGCGTCGCTCAGCTCTTTCATCGTCTCGAACACCATCCCCAGGCGCCGGTCGTAGAAGTCGTCCTGTGTCAGCATCTCCTCGGCCGCCATCGCCGCTTCCTCGCTGATCAGCATGGATCCGATCACGGACCTCTCCGCGTCGTCATTGTGGGGCGGTATGCGTTTAATCGCGGCTTCGTCCATCAGGCTTCCTTCACTATTACTTTGAGTCCCGCCGTGACCTTCGGGTGCAGGCGGATTTCCACTGTCGACGTCCCGAGCTCCTTGATCGGATTCGGAAGATTCATCTTCTTCTTGTCGAGTTCAAGGCCGAGCTGGTCCTTTGCCGCCTCGGCGATCTCCTTCGCGGAGACGGAGCCGAACGTACGCCCCGCGCTGCCGACCTTGATCGCGACCGTGACGGACTTCTCCGCGATCTTCACCTTCAGCTCCTCCGCGGCCTTCAGGTTCTCAGCGGCGACGCGGGCCTCCCCGCGCTTCTTCGCCGCGAGGTCTTTCATATTGCCGTCCGTCGCCGGAACAGCGAGATTTCTCGGCAGAAGCAGATTTCTCGCGTACCCGTCGCTCGCGTTGACGACATCGCCCTTCTTTCCGAGCGATTTGACATCTTCAAGCAGTATTACCTTCATCTCATATATCTCCTTCTTCTTTCATCTCCCTGATCGTATCCAGAAGCAGCTTCTTCGCCTCGTCGATCGTGTAGTCCGGCAGCTGGGCGCCCGCTATGTTCATATGGCCTCCGCCGCCGAGCCGCTCCATGATCAGCTGCACGTTGACCTCGTCGATCGCCCTCGCGCTGATATAGACCTGTTCGTTGAAATCCGTCAGGACAAATGACGCCCTGATCCCCACGACGTCCAGCAGCTCGTTGGCCGCCTGCGCGGCGACGACCGTCGGGGCGCGCAGCCCCTCACTCGGGCAGACGGATACGGCGTAGATATCGTCGACGATCTCGGCCGCGGCGACCGCCTTCGACCTGGCCCGGAGATCCTCCATGTCGTCGCGGAAGAGCTTTCTGACCCTCACGATATCGGCGCCGCATCTTCGCAGATAGGCGGCGGCCTCGAAGGTCCTCACGCCGGTCCTCGTTATGAAGCCGCTCGTATCGACGACGATGCCGGCGTACATCGCGTCGGCTTCCATGCTCCGAAGCTTCGGCTCCTCGTCAAAATACTGCAGGATCTCCGCGACCATCTCACACGCGCTCGAAGCGTAGGGCTCGATATAGGAGAGGACCGCGTTCTGAATGCGGTCGCTGCCCTGCCTGTGGTGGTCGAGCACCACGATCGTATTGGTCAGGTGGAGGAGCTCCTCACAGGCGGTATAGCTCTGGCTGTTCGTGTCGACAACCACGAGGGCCGTGTCCGCCCCGGTCAGCTCCTTTGCTTTCTCCCTGTCGATGAACAGGTCCTGCTCATAAGAGGCGTCTTTGCGGAATCCCTCGATGACCGGCTTTACGTCCTCGGTGACGTCGTCAGCGACGATGTGCGCCGGCTTTCCCGACATCATGGCAGCTTTGCAGATGCCGATCGCCGCCCCGAGGGCGTCGATGTCGGTCAGCTTGTGGCCCATGACGATGACCCTGGACTTGCCGTCGATAATCTCTTTCAGCGCGTGCGCCTTGACGCGGGCCTTGACGCGCGTGAACCTCTCGGTTGTCTCCGTCTTTCCGCCGAAGAAGCGGGTCTTGTAGCCCTCTTTCACGACCGCCTGGTCGCCGCCCCTGCCGAGCGCGAGCTCGAGCGCCGCATTGGCGTCCTCGGTATTCTGTACATAGGACTCGGAGCCGAAACCGATGCCGATCGAGATCGTGAGGGCGAGCTCATTTCCGATATTCACGGTCTTGACGTCGTCGAGGATCGGGAATTTCTCTTCCTCACACTCATCGAGCGCGTACTTCCGCATCTGGAAGAAGTATCTGTCATGGGAGAGCTTCCGGACAATCCCGTCCACCTCCCCGAAATACTTCGTGAGTTTTCTCTCTACGAGCGCGAGAAGCAGGGACTTTCTCACGTCCTCGACTCCCTCGAGCACCTCGTCGTAGTTGTCGATGCAGAGGAAACCGCAGACGGGCTTGTTCGCCTCCCGCTCGAACGCCAGCCTCTCGAGTTCGGTCTCGTCGAAGAGGCTCAGCGCGATCAGGTATTCCGTGTCGTCGATCTCGAAGTCGTCTTCCTCGGAGACCATCTCGTCGACGTAGATCTTCTGAAGCTCAGCCCGGAAATGCAGGTCGCCCAGCTGCACGGGCATCGACTTCTGCTTCTCCTCGCCCGGAAGGTCCTCGTCCCCGATCTCGGAGAACAGCGAGGAGACTTTCCTGTGAAAATGCCTGTCCTTCCCCGTCAGCGCGATGAATTCGTCGTTCATCCACAGCATGTACCCGTCCTCGTCCAGGATCGCGTACGGGATCGGGAAATCCTTCAGCATCTTCTTCTGGACCTGGCCGTACTCCGTCGCGAACGAGATCATCTCCTGCATCACTCTCGGAGAGGTCCTCAGGTAGATGACGAGCGTGATGAGCGCGTAGGCGGCGGCGAAAGCAAGCGCGATAAAGCCCGCCGGCCGGCCCGCCCTGAGGAACAGGACGACAACCAAAACCGCCCACAGCAGGATCAGTGCGAGCGGCCACTCAAGATAGCTCTTCAGTTGTCCGGTGAGCTTCAGTTTCTTCATTCGTCCCGTCCGGTTCCGTGCCTTCAGATAACAGAATAACCGCCATTGCGGTACGCAATGACGGTTAGATTATAGCATGAATCGTCAATCCTGTACATAAGGAAGGATCGCGAGATGACGGGCGCGCTTGATCGCGGTCGTCAGTTCCCGCTGATGCTTCGAGCAGTTTCCTGTGATTCTTCTCGGAAGGATCTTGCCTCTCTCGGAGACGTATCTCTTCAGCTTGTTGACGTCCTTGTAGCTGATCTCGCTGTCTCTTCCGCAGAACACGCAGACTTTCTTTCTTCTGTGGAATCCGCCTTTTCTCCTGAATCCGCCCTCACTGTTCGATCTCTGATAAGCCATGGTTCGTTCTCCTTCTTTCTACCGGCTTCCCTCTCAACTGAACGGAAGCTCCTCATCAATACTGTCCGGAATGTTCATGAAACCGTCCGCACCTGTATCGGAAGCGCCCTGCGGCGTAAACGCCGGGGCGGCGGGGGCCTGCGTCTCAGCCGGGGCGCGGTACGACGCGCTGTTCTGCTGGCTGACGGCCTTGCTCTCCGCAAATTCCTGATTCTCGACGACGATCTGGTTCCTGTAAACGGTCCGTCCGTCTTTATCCGTGTAATTGTCGTTCTGCAGTCTTCCCTGAATCACCATCTTGGTTCCCTGATGGAGATATTTCTCAGCGAATTCCGCCTGCCGCCCGAAAGCGACGCAGTCAAAGAAATCCGCGTCCGGCTGGCCGTCACGCTTGAATCTGCGGTCCACGGCGATTCTGTACCGGGCAATCGAGTTCGCGTTCTCACCCGATGAATAGCGGATCTCAGGATCTCTCACCAAACGTCCCATTAATATCACAGTATTCATATTAAATCCTCTCTTTAATCAGATGTCATGTCGTGTGTTAATGGGGGTCTTCACTTCCTGCGCGTTCCGGCTTCTCACTCCTCCGCGGGAGCTTCTTCGGACCCGGCGCTCTCCTCTGCGGGAGCTTCCTCGGCCGGAGCTTCAGCCTCTTCAGCGGGAACTTCTTCCTCAGCCGGAGCTTCTTCGGCGGGAGCCTCTTCAGCAGCCGGAGCCTCTTCAGCAGCAGCTTCTTCCTCGGCCGGAGCCTCAGCCTCTTCTTCGGTCTTCTCCGGAGCGACGGAGAACGTGTCGTTCTCGTCCTTCCGAACCACGAGATACCTGAGAACATTGTCCATGATTCTCATGTTCTGCTCGAGGTCGTTCGGGGTCGTGCCCTCAGCGTCAAAATGAATGAAGTAATAGTAAGCCTCTGTGACCTTCTCGATCTCGTAGGCCAGCTTACGCTTCCCCCACTCCTCTGTCTCGCCCAGCTCGCCGCCGAAACGGGTGATGTAGCCCTTCGCCTTCTCAACGACGGCTGCGCGTGTCTCCTCGTCCAGCTTCGCGCTGACGACGAGTGCAAGTTCATACTTGTTCATACCATTTTACCTCCTTCTGGCCTTCGGCCTTCCGCTTCGCTTCATCTGACGCTGACGGAAGACAAGGAACAATAAGTAAACTCTCACGAAGCTTAACTATAACACATACTCGCCTGTACTTCAAGCATGCAGTTGAGAAAAAACTTCTCCGATCGGGGCGCTGATGACGAGGTCCGCGCTCCGGTCCCTCGACGTGGCGGATTTGTTCACGAGCACCAGCCTGTCGCCCCTGAAATAGTCGATCAGGCCCGCCGCCGGATACACGACGAGAGATGTCCCGCCGATGATCAGGCAGTCGGCTTCCGAGATCGCCCTGACCGCGCCGTTGATCACGTCGCTGTCGAGCCCCTCCTCGTAGAGGACGACGTCCGGCTTGATGACGCCCCCGCACTCGCTGCACTTCGGGATCCCGACGGAGTTCTTCATGTATTCCGCGTCGAAAAACTTCCCGCAGCGGCGGCAGTAGTTCCTGTGGATCGAGCCGTGCAGCTCATAGACCTTTCTGCTCCCCGCCTTCTGGTGGAGGCCGTCGATGTTCTGCGTCACAACCGCCGTCAGCCTGCCGCTCTTCTCGAGCTCCGCCAGGAACCTGTGCGCAGCGTTCGGCTCCACGTCGAGGATCAGCATCTTGTCCTTGTAGAACCGGTAGAATTCCTCCGTGTCCTGTTCGAAAAATGAGCGGCTGATAATCATCTCCGGCGGATACCTGTACTGCATGTTGTAGAGTCCGTCCTGGCTCCTGAAGTCGGGGATTCCGCTCTCGGTAGAAACCCCGGCCCCGCCGAAAAAGACAATTCTCTTATGTGTATCGATGATCTCCTGAAGTTCCCTGATCTTATCCTCTCCGTTAATCGCCATCGCGCGCCTCCTCCGCAAACACGTGTTCATAAGTCCGCTGACATGTTCCCTGATACTCACTCAAAGAAAATCTCCCCATCGCCGCCGGCATCCTCCGGCAGGTATTCCTCCTGATAGTCCTCCCCGTAGATCTCGATGTCGTCAAAGCCGTCGTCCGTATATTCCTCCTCGTAGTCTCCGTCGTCCCAGAGTTCCCAGCCGTCGTCGAAGAGATCCGGGACGGGCTCCTGCGTCGGAACCGGTGTGGGCGTCGGGATCACGACCTTCTTGACCGGACGGGACGTCGTCACGCATTTCCCGAGCACGAGGCAGCGGACGCCGCTGTCCTGCGTGCACGTCGAGAGCGAGACGATCTTGTCGGAGGCCTTCAGGGAGACGTCATTTTTCACATTGGAGCGGTTCTTCATGTCCCTCGCCCAGCCCAGCAGCTCCTCGCCGTTGAACCTGTAGAGCAGGTAGGCCTGGGATGTCGTCCCCGCGGTAGTGACGCTGAAGATGTGGTAGCGGTAATCGCCCTTCGGCGTCAGGATCCAGAAATACGGGCTCTCGTCGTACTTCTCCTGGCTGTTCAGTTCCTTCAGGGTATTGAACATGCTCCCGTTCTTCATATTGTGGCCGTAGACGACCGTGTTCGGGTCACTGAAGTCGCCGGAGTTCATCGAATCCATGAAGATGGACCCGGCAAAGAGGTACTCCTTCCGGAACGTGTGGTGGAGGTAGAACTCGTTGTCCTCGCCCCTGCACACGGGGTAATTGATCGTGGGAAGCGCGTCGACGCAGATCCAGCCGACGATATCCCTGTTGATCGCCTTAAGCTCGTCCCAATCCACCGTGATCGGCGGCTCCGCGTCCTCATAGAGACCTGCGGTGTTCGGGCGGACGTAGCGGTTGTAGTCGATCTCCGGCTGGTCCGCCGCCCGGTCCGCCGCCTGTGCCGCCTCTCCGGCGGGCGGTCCGATCCCGGATGCCGCGCCGGAGAGAACGACGGGCTCTCTCGGCTTCGCGGCGAATCCTCCTGCCTGGGTGTCTTCGTTTCCGGCTGCGTCATTCCCGCCGGCAGTATCTCCGGCTGCGGCATTCCCGCCGGCAGTGTCTCCGGCTTCCGGCGCAGCAGAAGGCCCGCTCTCAGCGGGGGAAGCTCCGGAGGTTTTGTCCCCCGCGGACGTATCGGAGGGAGGCGCCGCGGCGGGGGAGACATCTCCGTCATCTTCCGCGGCGTGCGTAAAGTCCCCGGCGAGACTGCTGTACTCGTCTCCCGCTTTTTTGTACACGCTGAAAATGGACCACAGCTGGTACCCCGAGTACACGAACACCCCCAGGGCTATCACCAGTATCACCGCCCTCACAGCGCCGAAAGATCTTCTCTCTTTGTTGTCCTTCATGTCTCTTACGCCGCGCGGCCGTCACCCCCTTTCGGGGATCACTGCCCGCCTTCCAGATAAAGATCGATGCTTACGAGTTTCACGCTGAGAATCAGGACCTCGACCGCCTTCGTGAGTTCAGGCAGCGTGGGATACGACGGCGCGATACGGATGTTCCTGTCGCGGGGATCCTTCCCGTACGGGAACGCGGCGCCGGCGGGAGTAAGCTTGACCCCGGCCTCGGCGCTCTTCGCGACGACCTTCCTGGCGCATCCGTCCAGCGTGTCGAGGGAGATGAAATACCCTCCCCTCGGCTCCGTCCACGAGGCGATGCCAAGCTCCCCGAGCTCCGCCCTCAGGGTTCCGGTGACGAGTTCGAACTTGGGGCGCAGAATCTCCGCGTGCCTGGACATATGCGTGTGCATGTTCGCCATGTTGCCGAAGAAGCGGACGTGCCGGAGCTGGTTCAGCTTGTCGTGGCCGATCGTCTGCACCGTCAGGTGATGTTCGATGTCCTGAAGGTTCCGCCTGGAGGCCGCGAGGGCCGCGAGCCCGGAACCCGGGAACGAGACCTTCGACGTCGAGATGAACTTGTAGACGATATCGGGATGTCCCGCGGCGCGGCACTCCGCCAGAATCTCGAGAAGGAAGTCCTGCATCTCCGGCTCGTCGTAGAGGTGGTGAATCGAGTAGGCGTTGTCCCAGAAGATCCGGAAATCCTCCGCGGCGGGAGTGAGGGCGGCAAACCGCCTGACCGTCTCCTCAGAGTAGGTGTAGCCCTGGGGATTCGAGTATTTCGGCACGCACCAGATCCCCTTGACGGAGGGATCTCCGTTCACATACTTCTCGACAAGGTCCATGTCCGGCCCCGTCTCCGACATCGGGATGTTGATCATCTCAATGCCGAAGTACTCGGTGATGCGGAAATGTCTGTCATACCCGGGAACGGGACACAGGAACTTTACGTTCTCCTGCTTCCCCCAGGGCGTGCAGCCGCAGATTCCGTGGGTGTATGCGTGGGAGACCGCGTCAAACATGATGTTGAGAGAGGAATTGCCATAGATGATCATGTCGTCGGGATCGACCTCCGACATCGCCCCCATCAGGCGCTTCGCCTCCGGAATCCCGTTCAGGATCCCGTAATTCCTGCAGTCCGTTCCCGTCTCGTCGAGAAAATAGCTGTCGGAATTGAGGACGTCCATCATCTCGTTGGACAGGTCGAGCTGCGCGATGGACGGCTTTCCCCTGGACATGTCCAGCTTAAAGCGCTTCGAGCAGATCTCCCTGAACCTGCCCTCCAGCGCCTCCTTCTCCGCGAGCAGTTCCCCGCGGCTCATCTCACTGTACTTTTTCATCGGTATCTCCCCCCTGCGGCAATCCGGGGAATCCGCGCGAAAACGCGTTGGCGCCCGGCGCTTCCTCCCCTCTTCTTCAGATCTCTTCTGCTTCAATTCCTTGATTTTACGGCAACAGAATCCGGGTGTCAACGGTTGCGGACCGGCGGAGGCATTTGATACAATGATGTGAACAGAGCAGGAAACCTGTGTTTCTCCGGGAGTGACGATATGTGGACAACAACCAGCTGGGATGATTACGAGGTGCTGGACGCCTCGGAGGGCGAAAAGCTCGAGAGATGGGGGCAGTATCTGCTGATCCGCCCCGATCCGCAGGTGATCTGGAAGACGGAGCGGAACCACGATGGGTGGGACAGGCCGAACGGGCATTATCACCGGAGCAGCCGCGGAGGCGGAAGCTGGGATTTTCGCGACCTGCCGGAGAGCTGGCGGATCGGCTGGCGGGAACTGACTTTCAACCTCAAGCCGTTCGCCTTCAAGCACACGGGCATTTTCCCCGAGCAGGCCGTCAACTGGGACTGGTTCCGCGAAAAGATCCGCGGAGCGGGGAGGCCGGTCAGCATCCTGAACCTCTTCGCCTACACCGGCGGAGCAACGTGCGCGGCCCTCGCCGAGGGCGCCTTCGTCACGCATGTGGACGCCTCGAAGGGAATGGTGACCTGGGCCCGCGAGAATGCCGAATCCTCCGGCCTTAAGGACGCCCATGTCCGCTGGCTCGTCGACGACTGCGTCAAATTCGTGCAGCGGGAGATCCGGCGGGGGAATCGCTACGACGCGGTCATCATGGATCCGCCGTCGTACGGCCGGGGACCGAAGGGAGAGGTCTGGAAGATCGAGGACACCGTATATCCTCTGATAGAGCTCTGCGCTCAGCTCCTCACCCCCCGCCCGCTCTTCTTCCTTGTCAACTCCTACACCACCGGCCTTCAGCCGGGCGTCCTCACGTACATGCTCTCCTCCGCCCTGAAGGAGCACGTGCCCGCCTCCGTCGTCTCCGACGAGATCGGGCTTCCGGTCACCTCAAGCGGGCTGATCCTGCCCTGCGGGTGTTCGGGCAGGGTGAGCTGGGACGCGTGAGGATCGGGAATCAGGGGGCGCGCGTCCCCTCCGGGTAATCCCGGGATTCCCGCGTCTGCAATAAAAGAGCAGCCGCTCCGGTTTCTCGCCACGGAGCGGCTGCTCTTTCCTTTTCACGCGGCCCGGATACCCGGGTCCCCGTCTTTACTCGACATAATCGCTGTGGATGTAACCTGTCTGGTCTCCGACCTGGACTTCGTAGAAGTCGCCTTCCTGTCCGAGGATCGTCACTTCCGTGCCCTCGTCAAGCTCATCGATGACGTTGTCGTCACCGTTGTCGGCATCCGGCTCGGCCCTGAACTTGACGTCAGTCGTCGTCTTCGCCGTGTTGCCCTCGCCGGCCGGCTCAAAGTCGTCTTCTTCCTCGGCGGGCTCCACGTCGGCCTCGACGGGGGAGCTGTCGACGTCGTCCGCCGGAGTGGCGGCCGCCGCTCCTGCCGCTGCCGGAGCCGCATTCCCGTTCACGACGCTCGGCGTGATCGCCGGAACCCCTGATGCGGTGGACGCTGCCGTTCCCGCCGCCGGCGCAGTGGCCGTTCCGGCTGCTGTTCCTGCTGCAGCTGTTCC